>NZ_QUDI01000007.1:0-141802 GCF_003477465.1 Parabacteroides sp. AF48-14 | reverse complement strand
CTTCCCATTCCGAACAGAGAAGTTAAGCCCAACCACGTCGATGGTACTGCGTAAAAGTGGGAGAGTAGATAGCCGCCGTTTTAAAAGCGAAAGCGAAGTGAAGAGGAGTTAGTTCAAACGAACTGACTCCTTTTCTGTTTGTAGGGTGGATGTGTGGAAACTATGGATAGAGAATACAAAAAAGAGCCGACAGTCTGGGAAAACCGTCGGCTCTTTTTATGGAAATACTTACGTTATTTCTTAATATTGTCTTTCCAGAATCCAAGCATCCTGGAAGTTGGGAGCGTATTTAGCTTTGATAGCATCGCGGCTGTCAGCAGCATCTGCTTTATCATTGAAGCTGGCAACGATAACACGCAGCATACCTTGTTCGTTTTCTCCTAAAACTGCGTTATATCCGTCATTTTGCATACGTTCTTTCAGAGCATAAGCGTTTGTTTTGTTTTTAAAACTACCGATGACAACACTGAAACGTTTCAGTCTGGTAGCGTCTTCACCTTGTGCGGCATTAATTCTTTCTGCACGTGTGCTGACATTGGAAGTTCTCGGTTTTGACACCGGAGTTACTTCTTCAACCACTTCTGCCTCTTCAACCACTTCTACCGGAGCTGTTGATTCTTTTTCCTTTGCTTGTTCGTAAGCTGCCTTATACGCACTCTGTTTAGGTTTACAAGACCCCATTGCTAAAACCATACATATGGAGGCTCCAAATAACCAAATCTTATTCATACTGTTCAGTTCTTAAATTAATAGGACAAAGATATAAATTATATTTTGTACTTTCGTACCCAAAACACAATATATTATAAACTACATGAATAAATCTATCGGAACAATGGTTTATGGCAACATCCTTATTATTTGGAGCTTGTAGTAATAAAGATGTAAACGTTAACGTGGACGTAAAGGTAAAAGCGGAAAATATTATCGGACGTTCGGATATTCAGATTAAAGACGGACGGATGACTCCGGAAGCTTTGTGGGCAATGGGACGTATCGGGGGAATGAATGTTTCGCCGGATGGGAAAAAGGTTGTATATACTGTAGCCTATTACAGTGTACCGGAAAACAGAAGTAATCGCGAAGTCTTTGTTATGAATGCAGACGGGACGGATAACAAGCAGATTACAAAAACAGCTTATTCCGAAAATGAAGCTGTCTGGATTAAAGGAGGAACCAAGATTGCATTCCTCTGTAACGAAAGCGGTAGCAGTCAGCTTTGGGAGATGGATCCGGACGGAAGCCACCGTAAACAGTTATCTAAATATGATGGCGATATCGAAGGCTTTGCCTTCTCTCCGGACGAAAAGAAAGTCTTGTTTATCTCACAGGTAAAAACGGTGAAAAGCACAGCTGACAAATATCCGGATTTGGATAAGGCAACTGGTATCATTGTAACGGATTTAATGTACAAACACTGGGATGAATGGGTGACAACAGCTCCGCATCCTTTTGTAGCTGATTTCGACGGAAAGGCAATCAGTAACCCTGTCGACATCATGGAGGGCGAACCGTTTGAAAGCCCGTTGAAGCCGTTTGGCGGCATTGAACAACTGGCGTGGAATACGACCTCCGATAAGGTTGCCTATACGAGCCGTAAGAAGACAGGCAAGGAATATGCACTGTCCACTAATTCGGATATTTATGTATATGACCTGAAGACCAAGCAGACTACCAATATCAGCGAGGGTATTATGGGTTATGACACCAATCCTCAATATTCTCCTGACGGCAAGTATATTGCCTGGCAGAGTATGGAACGCGACGGGTATGAATCTGATCAGAACCGTCTGATGGTGATGAATCTGGAAACAGGTGAAAAGACTTTTGTCAGCAAAGATTTTGATTCCAATGTAGACGGCTTTGTCTGGAGTGCAGACGCAAAGACTCTTTATTTCACGGGTGTATGGCATGGTGAAGCGCAGGTCTATAAGATCGATCTGACGGATGGCAACAAGATTACTCCGCTTACATCCGGTATGTACGATTATGCTGGCGTTGCCTTTTAGGCGAGAATAAGCTGATTGCACAGCGTCACTCATTGAGCATGGGAGATGAAATCTATTCAATCGATTTGGCTGATAACAACAAAGTCACTCAGTTGACAACCGAAAATAAGCAGATCTACGATCAACTGGCAATCGGCAAGGTCGAAGGTCGCTGGATGAAGACAACCGATGGCAAGCAGATGCTTACGTGGGTGATCTATCCGCCTCATTTCGATCCGAACAAGAAGTATCCGACTTTGCTGTTCTGTGAGGGTGGTCCGCAAAGCCCGGTAAGCCAGTTCTGGTCTTATCGCTGGAATATGCAGATTATGGCAGCCAACGATTATATTGTGGTAGCTCCGAACCGTCGTGGTCTTCCGGGCTTCGGCATGGAATGGAACGAACAGATCAGTGGCGACTATGGCGGCCAGTGTATGAAAGACTATTTTACGGCTATCGACGAGATGGCAAAAGAACCGTTTGTAGACAAAGACCGCTTAGGTTGCGTGGGGGCAAGCTTCGGAGGATTCTCCGTTTACTGGCTGGCAGGTCATCACGACAAACGTTTCAAGGTGTTTATCGCTCACGACGGTATATTCAATATGGAAATGCAATATCTGGAAACAGAAGAAATGTGGTTTGCCAACTGGGATATGGGAGGCGCTTATTGGGAAAAGCAGAATGCTACGGCACAGCGCACGTTTGCCAATTCACCGCATTTGTTTGTAGACAAATGGGATACCCCGATCCTCTGCATTCATGGCGAGAAAGACTATCGTATCCTGGCTAATCAGGGAATGGCAGCCTTTAATGCGGCTGTCCTTCGCGGTGTGCCGGCCGAATTGCTGATCTATCCGGATGAAAACCACTGGGTATTAAAACCGCAAAATGGCGTGCTCTGGCAGCGTACTTTCTTTGAATGGTTGGATATGTGGCTGAAGAAATAAGAGCTTCTGAGGAATAATAAAAAAGGATGTGTCACTTCACTTTGAAGTACACATCCTTTTTTGTTTTTATCAGGCAATTGTGATTTCCGGATCCAAATATACATCTTGTATGGTATGCAGCAATTCCACCCCGTCTTTCATCGGGCGCTGGAACGCCTTACGTCCGCTGATCAGCCCCATGCCGCCGGCCCGTTTGTTGACTACGGCAGTAAAGACGGCATCTTTCAAATCGGAAGCCCCGTGGGATTCTCCACCGGAATTGATCAGGCCGACGCGTCCCATGTAGTTGTTTGCAACCTGGTAACGGCAAAGGTCGATCGGATGTTCTGTGGCCAGTTCCGTGTACATTTTCTGGTGGATCTTCCCGAATTTGATAGCTGTAAATCCACCGTTGTTTTCCGGTAGCTTTTGCTTTACAATGTCTGCTTTGATCGTGACACCCAGGTGATTAGCCTGTCCTGTCAGGTCGGCAGCTGCATGGTAGTCCACATTATCTTTCTTAAATTCGTTGTTACGCAGGTAGCACCATAAAACAGTTGCCATTCCTAACTCATGCGCATATTCGAAGGCTTCGGAGACTTCGATCAATTGTCTTCTGCTCTCACCCGAACCAAAGTAAATGGTTGCGCCGACAGCGGCAGCCCCCATGTTCCAGGCCTCTTTAACTGTGCCGAACATAATCTGGTTGTATGAATTAGGATAAGTCAGCAGTTCATTATGATTCAGCTTTACCAGGAAGGGGATCTTGTGTGCATATTTGCGTGCGACAGAGCCTAAAATCCCGAAAGTGGAAGCGATGGCATTACAACCGCCCTCGATTGCCAGTTTGACAATATTTTCAGGATCGAAATAGATCGGATTCGGAGCGAATGAAGCGCCTGCCGTATGTTCGATATCCTGGTCTACCGGCAGGATGGAGACATATCCCGTATTTGCCAGTCTTCCGTTACCTAACAACCGTTGGAGGTTGTTCAATGTCTGGATGTTTCTATCCGAATTGATCCATATATCGTCTATGACAGAC
The DNA here is from genome assembly GCF_003477465.1 of Parabacteroides sp. AF48-14. Taxonomy (NCBI): domain Bacteria; kingdom Pseudomonadati; phylum Bacteroidota; class Bacteroidia; order Bacteroidales; family Tannerellaceae; genus Parabacteroides; species Parabacteroides sp. AF48-14. The sequence goes on along the minus strand of NZ_QUDI01000007.1, from coordinate 137,843 downwards.
GGGGATGGAGTATGTATAAGCGATTTGTCGATTGTTTTGCATGTGTGCTGCAGCAAGAACTCGCCCTCTTCGCCCAGCAAGTTGATAATCTTAGATGTATCCATAATATATAAGTTTTTGAAATTATAACATTGGGCGCCGGAGATAAGTTTCATAGTTTTTATCAATTAACAGATAGAATAAATTTATCAGCTTTTGTGCGGTATGTTTTCGAATGTTTCCATACATTTGCAAAGAACAAATAACGAGTGTTACAAGTATTTTACGATTATACAACCAATAAAAATTTTACAAAGATGAAAAAGAAATGGATTTGCACAGTTTGCGGTTATGTACATGAAGGTGATGAAGCTCCTGAATTCTGTCCTCAATGCAAACAGCCGAAGAGCAAATTTAAAGAATTAGTAGAAACAACCGGTGCATTGACTTTTGCCGATGAACACGTGATCGGTGTTGCTAAAGGTTGTGATGAAGAAATGATTAAAGACCTGAACGCTCATTTTATGGGCGAATGTACGGAAGTCGGGATGTATCTGGCTATGAGTCGTCAGGCTGATCGTGAAGGCTATCCTGAAGTAGCTGAAGCTTTCAAACGCTATGCTTGGGAAGAAGCAGAGCACGCTGCAAAGTTTGCAGAGCTGTTGGGTGATGTCGTTTGGGACACAAAGACTAACCTGGAAAAACGTAAAGACGCAGAATGCGGCGCTTGCGAAGATAAGAAACGTATTGCCACTCGTGCAAAACAGCTGAATCTGGATGCAATTCATGATACTGTTCATGAAATGTGTAAAGACGAAGCCCGTCACGGTAAAGGATTTGAAGGTTTATATAACCGTTATTTCAAATAATTCGCAAATTCGTTAACAAGCGGAAGGGTGTTCTTTTAGGAGAATACCCTTTTTCTATGTGAAAAAAACGCGCATTAAAGGACAATGATATTAAATTTTCCCTACATTTGTAGTCGCAAATGACGACCGAAGGAAAGCTGCCAGAGTGGTCGATCGGGCCGCACTCGAAATGCGGTGTACGGGTAACTGTACCGGGGGTTCGAATCCCTCGCTTTCCGCTTGAAAGAGGATGCGTCTCACGAGATGCATCCTCTTTTTTGTTCGTCGGTATCCTTTTTTAGAGGCCGATATGGAATTGACAATTTCTCAAATACAATTCATACAAGAACATGCAGCCGACGATTTGACGCGCTTGTTACTTTCCGCATCTAAATATCCGGAGATAGATATGCCTTTTGTGGTAGACCAGATTGCAGCCCGGAGGCAAATCCGGGAAAAACTGCCGTCGTGGTATGGGAACGCGCAATTGGTTTTTCCGGCCAAGATAGCTGCGGAACAGTGTTCTTCCGAACAGACAGCGGCTTATAAACAGCGTTTGGCGGATGAAGACTGGACGATGTGTGACCTGACAGGCGGGTTGGGTATCGACAGCTATTTCTTTTCCCGTAAGGTGAATCACCTGACCTATATCGAGCGTTTTCCTGCTTATTGCGAAGCGGCGCGGCATAATTTCTCCGTATTGGGAGCCGATAATATTACAGTTGTAAATGCGGATACCACACATTATATTGATAAACTGCCCGTGGTTGACGCTTTCTATATCGATCCGGCCCGGCGGGGAGAAAGCAATAAGCGGGTATTTGCCTTGCAGGACTGTGAGCCGGATCTCCCCGGATTATTGCCGGATTTATTGAAACGCTCTCCCCGTGTCATTGCGAAACTCTCCCCGATGGCGGATATACAAATGACGTTGGACCTGTTGTCAGGGACAACGGCAGTACATGTTCTTTCGGTCAGGAACGAATGTAAGGAACTGCTTTTTGTGGTGGAACGGGAGGTCGAAGATACTGTCCCGGTTATCCATTGCGTTAACTTTGCCCCGGATGGAACGGAATCATCTTTCTCTTTTACATTGGAGGAGGAACGCAGCGCCGGATTGCAGCCGACCGGTCAGGTTTTCGGATATTTATACGAACCAAATGCCTCTGTCCTGAAAGCAGGCGCTTTCAAGCAGATTGCCCTTCGGATGGGAGTGAAGAAATTGCATATCAGCAGCCATCTGTACACTTCGGAACAGTTGGTCGCTGATTTTCCCGGCCGCATATTCCGGGTAGACGAAGTCTTTCCATTTACCGGCAAACTCTGTAAGAACCTTTCCAAGCTCATCCCGCAAGCCAATATAACCGTGCGCAACTTCCCTCTTTCCGTAGAAGAATTGCGCAAACGCACAAAAATCACCGACGGCGGCTCCATCTATCTGTTTGCAACAACGTTGGCAAACGGGGAGAAGATTTTAGTACGTGGAACACGATTGTTTGGCTCTGATTTAAGGGACTAAAGAATATAAATCAAAGAAAAGCAAAGTTGTTCTGTCCGTCGTATTTGTTTTATCTTCCTGCCGGATATATTCGAAACCATTCTTTAAGTAGAAAGGGACAGCCCCTTGGAGTGCATCGACAGTTATGAAGCTACATCCGGTTCGGTTTTCAGTAATAAACATCTTCTTAATGAAGTTCAGGATATCAGATCCTAAATGGTCATGTTGGTATTATTAAAATTTAAACGTTAGCATCTTTTGTATTCGTTCGAAACCTGCATTCATCTCTTCGATTTCTTTAGGGGATGCTTTCTTATGTTTTTCCATTTTTGCAATGAAGTTAACCGCGTCATCTCCTTTAAGAATCGGGGTTTGTTTAATTTGTCTGGCCATAATTTAGATGTTTATTTGGTTATCGATGCAAATGTAGATATAAATAATTTATAATCAAAATGTTTACTAAGTGAATAACATTAACACCAACTGTGCCGAAATCACACGGATAAACATCGAGAGAGGATAGACGGTGGCATAAGATACGGAGGGTTCGTCGCCTTCGACGGTCGTATTGGCATAATTCAATGCCATCGGATTTGCCATGCTGCCGCAGAGCATACCGATATTATGCGCGTAATCCAACTTGAAGAACCGGGAGGCCATGATACCGACGATCAAAACCGGAACGATTGTCAACAGGAAACCCAGTCCGACCCACAGCAAACCTTCCGCCCGGAAAACCGTTTCGAAGAAATGTGCGCCTGAATCGATCCCTAATCCGGCCAGGTAAATAATGATTCCCAACTGGCGTAACATCAGGTTGGCGCTCATCGTCGTGTAAGTCGTCAGATGGAGGCGCGGACCGAATGACCCCATCAGGATACCGACAATAATCGGACCGCCGGCAATACCGAGTTTGACAGGAGTACTCATGCCCGGAAGCGTGATCGGCAAAGCTCCCAACAGCATACCCAATGTGATGCCGATAAAGACTGCCAGCAGATTCGGGTTTTTTAACCGTTTGATCTCGTCACCCAATATTTTCCCAACCGTATTTACCGAGTTCGCCTCACCGACAATCGTCAGACGGTCGCCGATCTGCAAACGCAGGTCCGGAGAGGCCAACAGGTCGATACCGGCACGGTTTACGCGTGTGATATTGATCCCATACAGGTTACGGAGGCGGAGGGACCCTAATTTAACCCCGTTTACCCGGTTGCGGGTTACGGCGATACGACGGGATATCAGCTGGCTGTCGATTGCGTTCCAGTCGATATCCGCCTTGTTCCAGTCCACATTCTCCTGTTCACCGAAAAGAACTTTAATATTTTCTACGTCCGATTTGACGGAGATAATCAGCAGATGGTCATGCTCGTGAAGCAATGTGTCCGATGTCGGGATGCTTACTTTGCCGTTTCGCCAGATGCGTGAAATGACAAAATGCTTATCCGTCAGCTTCATGATGTCTTTGATGCTTTTTTCATAGATGGCAGGGTTGCTTACCTGGAATTCAGCTACATAGGTGGTCGTGTCTCTCTGTTCCTTCTGGTCTTTCTGTTCCTTATTGGCAAACATCGCTTTCAGGATAATGATGGCAAGGATAACGCCGACCACACCGAGCGGATAAGCAACGGCACAGGCCAACGCCATATCAGTCACCCCCTTTGTGTTGCCCGGATCTATCTGCAACAACGCTTGTTGGGCGGCACCCAGCGCAGGCGTATTGGTTACGGCTCCACATAACAGTCCCACCATGTTGGAGAGGGAAACGCCGGTCGTCCAGTGCAGCCCTACAGTCATGGCCAGTCCCAGCACGATAACGCCTAACCCCATCATATTCATGGCTACACCTCCTTTTTTCAGGGAGGAGAAGAAACCCGGACCTACCTGTAATCCCAAGGCATAGACAAAGAGGATCAATCCGAAACTCTGTGCGAAATAGAGCATGTCTTTATTGACGACAATGCCTAAATGCCCGGCCAGGATACCTGCAAAGAATACGAATGTTATCCCCAGCGAAATGCCGAATATCTTGATCCTGCCTAAATATAACCCGACTGCAGAAACCAGCGAGATCATAATAACAGCCTGAATCATTGTAGGCTCCAAAAAAGCCTCTTGTAACCAATCCATAAAATCCCTTGTTTATTGACGGCACAAAGATATGACAATAATTCGTGTGGAAAAAATATTTATATTTCAGTGACATCGATATCGGATGTTGAGCCTGGATGAAAAAAGCACTCATTGAGGGATTATATATTTAAATCTTAGTAATTCGGATTTAGCTATTGAAGAATAATACTTATCTTGTCAGTCCAATCCGTTTTATTGGCACTCATGTGGATTATGATAGTATTGATGCTAAAAATGTTTAGATATGGCAAAGATTCAGAATGAAACAGTTTATAAAGCTACAATGGAAAGAATAGAAGAACTTCTTCCTTTAGTTGACGATGATACACCATTGACTGATAAGAATCTGATAGAGCTCGATTTGTTGTCAGGTCTTGTGGAAGAGTATGAAGATGAATATTTTCCAATAAAGGCACCTTCTTTAGTAGATGTGATAAAATTGCGGATGTATGAGATGGGAATAAACCAAGCTAAATTATCAGATCTGCTTGGAGTTAGTCCTTCTCGTATTAGTGACTATCTTACAGGAAGGTGTGAACCAACATTGAAGGTTGCCCGGGAGTTGAGCCGAAAGCTGGATATTGATGCAAACATTGTGTTGGGAGTTTAATTTCTTTGAATAGATGAATCGCGATTTGTTCCCTCTTTTGGGTGCAAATAGGAAATCTTTTTATCAAGGTCTTCTAACTTAATAATTACAATAACCCCCATTTCGGACGTTTTTCTATTTCGTCTGAAATCTTGATCGATTTTGGATTGACTCTTTTCACGTTTTAAACTCCCCTTTCTAACAATAGGAAAAATGAGGTGCGCAGCCCGTTTCGAAAAGCGTGCAATTTGTTTGCCAGAAACCGGAAACGCCGGCAAAGTGATAAACCTTAACTCCCGGAGAATCGAATATTTGAAAATAAAACGGACGGCGTCCCAAATATCTCAAGGAAATTCAGGTGCTTTTTTTGCCCTAAAGACGGTCCTCTTTCCAATTACGACCGTCCAAATCGCCATTACGACCGTGCTAATCTTCGCGAGGTGCCGAGTGCACTACATATTAGCACGCGTAATGGCAAAGAGGACGGTCGTAATTTGGGAAAACACTCAAAAAAGAGGAAAAAGTCCCTTTTTGAGGTCAAAAAAGCGGATTAACATTTGTTTTGTTTCGGATGTCTTTCGAGCCGGGAAAATACGTTTTATACAATAAGCCCCCCCGAACACTCGTCGACGGCAGAGATAATTCCATCTACCGGAAAAGCGGTTTCGTCTATAATGGGAAAAGGGCTTTATTACCAAGTGTATCTTCGCCGCATAATCATAAAAAAATATACTTATGCTCCGTACAATTTTATTCATTCTTATCACCCTCCTATTCACAACAACAACTACCGGGATATATTCTTCGGCGAGTACATCGCAAAGATGGGTAAAAAGTGATAAGTCGTCCTTTGATATCCGATAGATTTCCTTATATTTGTCAATCCATTAACAATAAACAATCTTAGCTATGGAATTACAACTAATACAACAAAAGATTTTCGAGATCAGGGGATATAGAGTGATGATAGACTTTCATCTTGCCGAACTATATGAAGTTGAAAACAGAGCTCTAAAACAAGCTGTTCGCCGAAATATGGACCGGTTTCCTCCGGATTTTATGTTCCAGTTAACAAATAAAGAGGCTAACGAAATGATACACATAGGGGTATCACAATCTGTGATACCCCCCAATTACAATTTAGGGAGTAGTCTACCTTTCGCTTTTACCGAACAGGGAGTAGCGATGTTGTCTTCTATCCTAAAAAGCAAAAAAGCAATTGAAATCAATATCGGCATCATGCGGGCCTTTGTCATGCTTCGCGAACTGACAACTGGCTATGCGGAAATAAAAAAGCAACTGGATCAATTTATGCTTGATACAAACCTTCAGATCGCTGATATCTATGATATATTAAACGAAATGGCATCCAAACAAAAACAATTGGATAAACCACGCAACCCTGTAGGATTTGTCATCCCGAAAAAATAAAGTATTATCTTTGCAGCATGGGAAAGAATAAATTAGCAAAGTTTGACGACATGGCGGCTTATCCCCATGTATTTCAATATCCGTTTGCCGTACTTCAGGAAAAGGGTTTCGAGCTGAAAGGGCACTGGCATGAACGGTTCTTTAAGAATAACAATCCTATCGTGCTTGAACTCGGTTGCGGGAAAGGCGAATATACGGTCGGGCTCGGCAGATTGTTTCCGGAGAAGAACTTTATCGGTGTCGATATCAAAGGCGCACGTATGTGGACGGGAGCGAAAGAATCGCTTGAAGCAGGCATGACGAACGTGGCGTTCCTGCGCACCAGCATCGAACTGATCGCCAGCTTTTTTGCAGCCGGAGAGGTGGCCGAGATATGGCTGACCTTCCCTGATCCGCAAATGAAAAAGGTGAACAAACGCCTTACCTCCACCCGCTTTATGAAGATGTACCGCGAGATACTGGCCGGCGACGGCATCGTCCACCTGAAAACAGACAGCAACTTCATGTACACCTACACCGCGGAAATGGTAAAGGCGAACCACTATCCAGTACTGTTCAGCACCGACGACCTCTATCATTCGGACCTGGTAGACGATATCCTCTCCATCAAAACGTATTACGAACAGCAATGGCTGGATCGCGGCCTGAACATCAAATACATCAAGTTTGTTTGTGAAGAACGGGAGCAACTGGTCGAACCGGAAGTGGAGATCGAATACGATCCCTACCGCAGTTTCAACCGCAGCAAGCGGAGCGCATTAGCCTCCGGCAAATAAAGTATAATTTATAACTCATAATTCATAATTCCCAACATGGCAATATATCCCAAACTAATCATGGACGCACTGGCAAAGGTGCGTTACCCGGGAACAGGGAAAGACCTGGTTTCAATGGGCATGGTAGAAGACAACATACGGATTGACGGCAATAAGGTGAGCTTCTCACTCCTTTTCGAGAAGCCGAACGATCCGTTTATCAAGTCGGTGGTCAAAGCAGCCGAAACAGCGATCCTCACGTATGTAGGCGAAGAGGTCGAGATCAAAGGCAATATCACCGTAGAGGCTAAACAGTTAGCGCGTCCTGAACCGGACAAGCTGCTGCCGGAAGTCAAGAACATCATTGCCGTATCTTCCGGCAAGGGAGGCGTAGGTAAAAGTACGGTTGCAGCAAACCTGGCTGTCGCATTGGCCTTGCAAGCTATAAGGTCGGGTTGTTGGATGCCGATATCTTCGGCCCTTCACAGCCTAAGATGTTCAATGTGGAAGAAGCCCGCCCCTATATGGTGGAAGTGGGTAACCGCGAACTGATCGAACCGGCAGCCAACTACGGAGTGAAGCTACTCTCCATCGGTTTCTTCGTCAATAAGGAAGATGCCGTTCTGTGGCGCGGCGCAATGGCAAGCAATGCGCTGAAACAGTTGATCGGCGATGCCAACTGGGGCGACCTGGATTATTTCCTGATCGACCTGCCACCGGGAACAAGCGATATACACCTGACAATGGTACAGACACTGGCGATCACCGGCGCCATCGTAGTCAGCACGCCGCAGGAAGTCGCGCTGGCAGACGCCCGCAAAGGGATCAGCATGTTTATGGGAGAAAAGATCAACGTGCCGGTATTGGGCCTGGTCGAAAACATGTCTTGGTTCACGCCTGCCGAACTGCCGGAAAACAAATATTACCTGTTCGGAAAGGAAGGCGGCAAACGCTTAGCTGAAGAACTGAACATCCCGTTGTTAGGGCAGATTCCTATCGTACAGAGCATCTGTGAAGGAGGCGACAACGGCAAGCCCGTTGCCCTCAATCCGGACAGCATCACAGGCAGAGCATTCCAGGAATTGGCAGAAAACGTTGTCAAGCAAATCGACTATCGCAACGAACATCTGGACCCAACACAGCGGGTGGTTGTGACAAAGAAATGAAAGGAATTGTGAATTATGAATTATGACGACAAGCGGTATTAATTCATAATTCACAATTCATAATTCAAAGAGTGTAGCGCCTAAGGAAGGCGACAGTCCGGTGTATCTCCGGATACATGATAATATCCTCGTCTATAAACGGGACTTCTTTGCGATAAGCCTTCAGGAACTTTTCCAATATCGGGGATGTGCGTGCCGGGCGGCGGAACTCGATGCCCTGTGCGGCGTTCATCAGCTCGATAGCGAGGATATGATCCAGGTTATCCATAATCTTAAAGAGCTTGGTCGCGGCATTCGCTCCCATGCTCACATGGTCTTCCTGCCCGTTGCTCGACACGATCGAGTCACTGCTGGCAGCATAGCAGTACATCTTGTTCTGGCTCACCATGCTGGCAGCCGCATACTGCGGGATCATGAAGCCGGAGTTGAGACCAGGATTCGCCACCAGAAATTCGGGCAAGCCGCGAAGCCCCATGATCAACTGTGCCACACGGCGTTCGGAGATATTCCCTAACTCGGCAAGTGCGATTGCCAGGAAATCGAACGAGATAGCCAACGGCTGGCCATGAAAGTTACCTCCGGAGATAATCTTGTCCTCTTCCGGGAAGATTGTCGGATTGTCGGTCACGGAATTAATCTCGGTTAGCAGCACACCGGAGACATAACGGATCGCATCTTTCGTCGCCCCATGTACCTGCGGGATGCAGCGGAACGAATACGGGTCCTGCACATGCTCCTTCGGCCGACCGATCAGTTCGCTGCCCTCCAATATCTTACGGAAAGCGTCGCCCGTCTCGATCTGTCCCGGATGAGGGCGCATCTGCTGGATGCAATCCATAAACGGATCGATCGTCCGTCGAAAGCCTCGAGCGACAAAGCAGCGATCAGATCCGCCCGCTTCGATACGGCAAAAGCGCGCATCAGGGCAAACACTCCGTTAGCACTCATAAACTGCGTGCCGTTCAACAGGGCTAACCCCTCTTTACTCTTCAGTTTGACCGGTTTCCAGGCGAACTCGTCCAAGACACTGATCGCTTCCCTTTTCTTTCCTTTATAATAAACATCCCCCACTCCGATAAGCGGAAGGAATAGATTTGCCAAAGGAGCCAGGTCGCCGGATGCACCGAGCGAGCCCCGGTCATAGACGATCGGGAGCACGTCATTATTAAAGAAGTCGAGTATGCGCTGCACCGTTATCACCTGTACGCCGCTATGCCCCAACGACAGGGCATGCGCCTTCAACAGCATCATCAGGCGGACAATCACCGGACTCACCTCGTCGCCCACACTGCAAGCATGGCTCTTCACCAGATTCTCCTGCAAGGTGCTGAGTTCGTCGGGCGAAATGTTTTTGTTGCACAGAGAACCGAAGCCCGTCGTAATGCCGTACAAGGGTTCGCGCTGCGTCTCGATCTTCCGGTCCAGATAATCGCGACAGCGCTGGATGCGCTCCTTCACTTCCGGGGTCAGTTCCAGCTTCATATTTCCGGTCAGTATCTCTTCGATACGTTCGAACGTCAGCGGCTCTGCTCCCACATAATGTACATTTCCCATAATTTTCAATTTTCAATTCTCAATTTTCAATTCCTCTCTCACCCAATCCAGCAACTTCTTCTCGATCCGGATCGCCTCCGCTTCCAGATGGTCGGCCTTCTCAGACATCCGTTTGACAAACTCTTCATCCTGAATGGATGTAAGGTTGATACGGACATTCAGCAAGGCACCCAGTACGCAGGTTCGCGCCGCCATCATCGCCACACAGGCGTCTGTCACGGCATTCCGGTTACCTTTATGGGCTACATATATAATCGTTTCCATCACCGATCCAACCTCTTCTGCCACTTGCATCGGAACCATTGCGGCCTCTTTCGTGGCATCCTGGATCACCCGGCTGCGTTCAGCCTTTTCTTCCTCCGTCTCTTTCGGGAGTTTGAAAGCAGCGAACACGCGATCATAAGCCTCGCTGTCGCGATCGATATCACGGATCAAGCGTTCACGGATAATGGCCGCTTCCGTCGCTATTGTCTTCATCTGGCCTTCCACATCGGCATATTTCTTCTTACCGATCGTCAGGTTTGCCACCATCTCTGTCAGCGCTGTTGCGATTGCCCCGTTAAGGGCTGAGATACTTCCGCCACCCGGAACCGGTGCGCTACCTGCCGTTTCGGCCAGGAATCCTTTAATTGTCAATTCTGCAAGCATTGTGTTTTTATTTAAGATTAAACATTTTATCCTATTTTCATTTCATTGGTAAATGATGATTTAATACCAATTCTATCATACGATATAAAGAACACCGTCTTTGATCACTGTATCTACCAGGTTCATGCCTACATGATAAGGCAAAAACTTATAAGAAGGGAACTTCAGCAGAATCATATCCGCTTTCTTTCCCACATCGATACTACCGATCTTCTTGGCCCGTCCCAAAGCAGCCGCTCCGTTAATCGTAAGTGCGGTCAAAGCTTCTTCGGGAGAAAGCTTCATTTGGATGCACGCCAGAGCAAACAATAGCGGGATCGAACAGGAGAAACAGCTTCCGGGGTTCAGGTCGGAAGCCAACGCAACGGCACAGCCGGCATCTATCATCTGCCGTCCCGGGGCATACGGTTCGTTCAGCGAGAAGGCGGTAAGCGGCAACAATGTCGCAATCGTGCCGGAACGCGCCAACCGCTTGATGCCGTTATCAGAGATGTGCAACAGATGATCGGCACTGACGACTTTCAACCGGGCAGCCAGCTCGGCTCCTCCGAAAGAGACGATCTCATCGGCATGGAGCTTCAGTTTGAAACGGTGTGTACGGGCTGCGTTCAGCAGACGTTCGCTTTGCTCGATCGAGAAAACGCCCTGTTCGCAAAAGACATCGCAGAAAGTCACGGAATGTTCTTCGCGGATATGCGGCAACACTTCTTCTATTATGTAATCGACATACGCATCCGTGCGTCCTGCAAATTCGGGAGGAACAGCATGCGCCCCTAAAAAAGTAGAGACAACATCCAGCGGATGTTCGTCGTTCAGTTCCTTCATGATCCGGAGCTGGATAAGCTCAGTCGCCAGGTCCAAGCCGTATCCGCTCTTCCCTTCGACGGTGGTCACGCCCATATCCATCATCGTGTCGAGACGATCGTACGCATCCCCGAAGAGGTCGTCGTAACTGGCCTGTCTGGTGGCGTTCATCGTATTGACGATACCGCCGCCCCGCTCCATAATCGACATATAGCTATCGCCTTTCATCCGCCAGGAGAACTCTTCTTCGCGATAACCGCCAAAGACGAAATGCGTATGGCTGTCCACAAAGCCGGGAAGCAGCGCACGTCCGGAAGCGTCTACCTCTAGATACTCCGACGCATCGATCTGTTTCATGACCTCTTCGGTCGGCCCTACGTGCGTGATCAGACCACCCGAGACGGCTACCGCCCCGTCTTCAATCACACCGACATCGGACATGGCCGCGCCTTTCTTCGCCTCGAATCCGGAACAGGTCACCACCTGCGAGGCGTTTCGTATCAATATCTTTTCGTCGTCCATACCTATTCCATTATTCTGGCTTCCAACACCTGATTCATTGAAAAGTCTTCCAGTCCCAAATAGTAGGAAGCCGTGTCGATCAACGCTTCCATCGGGACCAGTCCGATAATCTCGCTTCCGACAACCGGAACCCCGTAACGGCGGGCTTCGATGCGCACCAGCTCGAAAGCACGGTAAAGAGCCGTGCGGGTATAGTCGGTCATGTTGATCGAAACCTGCACGATGCCGCGTTCCTTCAGCTCCACTCCCATCGCCTTGCAATAGCGGAGGCCGCCACCGATAAAACGTATCTTCTTTGCAATACTGCTTGCTATTTCTAAATTTGCCGTACCTAAATTGACGTTGTAAGCCACTAACGGCATACGGGCGCCGATCGCAACTGTTCCGGCTGTCGGATGCCGTTCGGCAGGGCCAAAATCGGGTTTCCATTCCGGCAACCTGATCTTCTCTACCATTCCCTCGAACTCCCCTTTACGGATAGCCGCCAAGTTCTCACGGTGGGGAGCCGAAGCGGATTTCTCATAGAGGAAGACAGGAACATGATAGAGGGCGGCGACCTTCTCGCCAACTTCCTTAGAGAGTGCAATCGCTTCGTCCATCGTACAGCCCCGGATCGGGATGAAAGGAACGACATCGACCGCTCCCATCCGGGGATGCTGCCCGGAATGTTTCGTCAGGTCTATCAGTTCCACGGCCTGCCCGACTGCTTCCAACAGGGCGTCCTTCAAGGCTTCCGGCTCGCCGACTACTGTCACAACCAAGCGGTTGTGATCTTCGTCGTTGCTATAATCCAATAGCTTTACACCGGCTTTGGCGCGAAACTTGTCTACTATCTTCTCTATTTTCGCCAGATCTCTTCCCTCACTGAAGTTGGGGACACATTCCATTATTTTGCTCCAAGTACTCATGATTTGTGTTTTAAAGAGGTACGTACAATATGTTGAATTAAATCTTCTTTCGGGATAAAAGGCAAGGTGATATGATAACCGCCGTCATACTTCTCATTAAAGGCGGCACTGGTGGACAGGGCATTCGCATTACGGGCCCACGAACGGCGTGCCACGCCTCCCATCACATCCCAGATCATGGCGGAACGGAGTATTTCATCCACCCGCCCGCTTCCGTCGAGCACCATACCGAAACCACCGTTTATCGCCTTTCCGATGCCAACCCCGCCGCCGTTATGGAGGGCGACAAGGCTCATACCTCGCGCCGCATTCCCGGCAAAGCATTGCACAGCCATATCGGCCATGACGTTGCTGCCGTCGTATATGTTGGATGTTTCCCGGAAAGGCGAATCCGTCCCGCTCACATCATGATGGTCGCGTCCGAGCATAATCGGCCCCACTTCGCCATCGCGCACCATGCGGTTGAAGCGAAGGGCGATATTCAGTCTTCCTTCGGCATCCTGGTAAAGAATGCGTGCCTGGGTGCCGACTACCAAGCGGTTCTTCTCGGCATCGCGAATCCAGTTGTAGTTGTCCAGATCCTGTCCGCGCCGGGTCGGGTCGATACAATCCATTGCGGCATGGTCGGTCTTCACCAGATCCTCATGCTTTCCGCTCAGGCAAACCCAGCGGAAAGGCCCGTAACCGTAGTCGAACAGCTCCGGTCCCATAATATCCTCGACGTATGAAGGCCAGATAAAGCCGTCCTTCTCATCCACGCCGTTGCGGGAGATTTCCGTCACTCCGGCATCGTAAATCGCTTTCATAAACGAGTTGCCGTAGTCGAAGAAGTAAGTGCCGCGCCCCACAAGCTTCCGGATCACCTCGAAATGGCGGCGGAGGGAAGCGTCGACCAGCGAGCAGAACTTATCCTGATCGTGTGAAAGCAATTCCGTACGCTCGGCAAAAGAGATTCCGGCAGGACAATAGCCGCCTTCGTAAACGGCATGACAGGAAGTCTGGTCACTTAGCAGGTCGATCCGGACAGACTGCGCCTCGGCATATTCCAACAGGTCTACGATATTGCCATGATAGGCAACGGATATCGGTTCTTTCGCCTGCATCGCCTCCTGCGCCATGCGGAAAGCTTCCGCTTTATCGGCGGTTACATACTGCACCCAGCCTTGCGAGTGGCGGGTTTCTATGCGGGAACTGTCTACTTCTGCAATGATACTGGCAGCGCCGGCAATGACAGCCGCTTTCGGTTGTGCGCCACTCATGCCGCCAAGGCCGGAAGAGACAAAGAGATGTCCGCGCAAATCCTGATCCTGCGGAATGCCTAACTTCTTACGTCCGGCATTCAACAGCGTATTGAATGTACCGTGCACGATCCCCTGCGGACCGATATACATCCAACCGCCCGCCGTCATCTGTCCGTAGTTGGCGACTCCCATCTGGGCGGCGACATGCCAGTCTTTCTGGTTGTCGAACATACCGACCATCATCGAGTTGGTGATAATGACACGCGGAGCGTCCGGCCGTGAACGGAACAATCCCAACGGATGCCCGGACTCGATCACAAGCGTCTGCTCGTTCGTCAGTATTTCAAGATATTGTTTGATCAGGCGGTACTGCATCCAGTTCTGGCAGACCTGCCCCGTCTCGCCATACGTAACCAGTTCATACGGATAAAGGGCGATGTCGAAACAAAGATTGTTGTCGATCATCACCTGAAAGGCTTTTCCTTCCAGGCAATTTCCTTTGTATTGATCTATGGGTTTTGCTTTCAGGTCGCCTTGCGGCCGGTAACGGTATCCGTAGATTCGGCCACGGGTCAGCAATTCTTCCATAAACTCGGGAGCCAGCGTTTCATGCAACTCTTCCGGAATGTAACGGAGTGCATTCTTCAAAGCAGTCTCTGTCTGTGCAGGCGTAAGTGAATAGCCGCGATCGGGGGCGCGGCGAATACCGGCGATAAAAGAAGGATAATCCGGCAATTGGTTACTCAGGCGTACTTCCATAACATAATCTTTTAAGGTGTTGCTTACAATATGTAAGCAATTATCAATGTAAGAGGCCTACAAGATAATCATTCTCTTTCATCTTGCCAACCGGGCACCTTATGTTTAGAAGCACAAAAAAAGGCCGTTCCCCGAAAGGAACAGCCTTTTTATATCGAATCACAACAAATTCTTATTTACCAGCCTCAGCAGCCGCTTTCTTATTGATCTTTTTCTTCTGCAATTCGTAAGCGATAGGAGTTGCTACGAACAGAGTAGAATATGTACCGATAATGATACCCAACAAGATGGCAAACGTAAAGCTACGGATTGTAGCACCACCGAGGATGAAGATACACAACACAACCACCAACGTTGTCAATGATGTATTGAACGTACGACACAGAGTAGAGTTCAAAGCGTCGTTGATCACCTGGTAGCGGTCGCGTTTCGGATACAGACCGATCGTTTCACGGATACGGTCGAATACAACCACGGTATCGTTGATAGAGTAACCGATAATCGTCAGGATAGCCGCGATAAACGTCTGGTCAACCTCCATAGAGAACGGCAATACCTTCCAAAGCAATGTGTAGAATGAAATGATACACAAAGTTGTTACAGCTACGGAAGCGAATGCACCTACAGAGAAAGAGATGTCGCGGAAACGAAGCAAGATATAAGCAGCCATACAGATCATGGCAAAGATAACTGCCAGGATAGCCGCATTCTTGATATCGTCAGCCATGCTCGGTCCTACTTTCTGAGAGCTCTGGATATACTGGCCGGTGAACTGATCCAGTGTCGTTCCTGCCGGAAGCAGTGACTTAACGCCTTCGAACAATTTTGTTTCGATTTCCTGGTCAACCGACGGGTCGCTGTCATCAATCTTATAGTTGGTAGATACACGAACCTGATCCGGAGTACCGATCTGGATAACGCTAACGGAACCGTCCAACTGTGCGTCCAGCATATCACGGACTTCATCAGTCTTCACATCCTGGTCGAAACGAACTACATAGTTACGTCCACCCGTGAAGTCGATACCGTTGTTCAAACCGATCGTCGACATGGAGATAGCCCCTAAAACGATGATACCGGCAGGAATCAGATAACCCACCTTGCGAGCTGCCAGGAAGTTGATCTTCGGATTCGTCAACAGATCTTTTGTGATAGAGGTTGTAAATGTCACATTCTTCAGTTTGTCTTTAGCCAACAGTGCTTCGTAAACGATACGAGTCAGGAAGACTGCTGTCAGGAAAGAAGCAACCAAACCGATAATCATTGTCGTAGCGAAACCGCGGATAGGACCTGTACCGAAGTAGAACAATACAATACCTGTGATAATGGATGTCAAGTTTGAGTCGAAGATAGCGGAGAAGGCGTTACCGTAACCATCGGCAATAGCTTTGCCCAATGACTTGCCGGCACGAAGTTCTTCTTTTGTACGTTCGTAGATCAACACGTTTGCATCGACCGCCATACCTAACGTCAACACCATACCGGCGATACCCGGCAGAGTAAGAACAGCCTGGAAAGATGCAAGGATACCCATCGTGAAGAAGATGTTCAACACCAGAGCACCGTCGGCAATCAGACCCGGAATGATTCCGTAGAATGCGCACATATAAATCATCAACAGGATCAAAGCCAATGCAAATGAAATAACACCGGCGTTAATAGCTTCCTGTCCTAAAGAAGGACCGACAACGTCTTCCTGTACGATCTGTACGGAAGCAGCCATCTTACCGGACTTCAACACGTTTGCCAAGTCCTTCGCTTCTTCCGGAGTAAAGTGACCGGTAATCTGAGAACGTCCGCCGGTGATTTCCACCTGTACGTTCGGAGCAGAATAAACCATATCATCCAGAACGATAGCGACAGCCTTGCCGATATTTTCTTTTGTCAGACGGGCCCATGCTTTGGCACCTTCTGCGTTCATCGTCATACTAACCTGCTGTTCCGAACGACCTGCCTGCTGAACAAAGTCGGCGTTGGCATCCGTAACAACGTCACCACCTAAGGCAGGCGTTCCGTCACGGTTAGTCATCTTGATAGCATATAAGTAGAAATACTGTTCTTTTTCGTCAAGCGCCTTAACACCCCATTTCAAAGAAAGGTTACGCGGCAGGATATCTTTTACCTGCTTCATGTTCAGGTATTCATTGATCTTGGCAATATCCTTCTTGTCAGCGATACCGACAACCGGACCAGAAGCCAACTGACCGTTATACTGGTTGATCTGCAAAAGTGCGAACAACGGATGCTGTTTTGCAAATTCCTCCCGGCTCAAGGCAGCTTGTGTTTCAGGTTTATCTTCACCGATCTTAGCCAACAAAGAGTCTGCGTCGTTAGTTGTTTCAGCAGGGGCGGCTGTTGTTGTTTCCGTTGTTTCAGCAGCGACAGCGTCTGTGCTTTCCGTAGCAGCAGCAGAATCTTCTGATTTCAGGACAGTTGCCAATACGTTATCGGCAGCAACCAACTGCTGGTAGATTTCCGGCAAGTTATATGTTTCCCAGAATTCCAGGTTTGCGCTACCCTGTAACAATTTACGTACACGTTCCGGTTCTTTTACACCCGGAAGTTCAACCAGAATACGACCGGCTGTTTCCAGACGCTGGATGTTCGGAGATACAACACCGAAACGGTCGATACGGGTACGCAATACGTTAAATGAATTATCGATAGCGCTCTTCAGTTCGTCCTTCAACACAGAGACAACCTGTGCATCCGTACTCTGGGGAGTGATTTTATCTTTCAATTCGAAAGTACTGAATATGGCGGATAAACGGGCGCCATTATCTAACTTCTTATACTCTTCTGCAAACAGATCAATGAAGTCCTTCTGACTTGTTGCCTGGTGCGCATAGGCCAAATCCAATGCTTTGTTGAAGTTCTCATCCTGGTTGTTGTTTGAAAGCGAGCGAATCACATCGGCCACATTCAACTCCAGAACGACGTTCATACCGCCCTTCAAGTCAAGTCCTAAACTGATTTCCATTTCACGGCACTGCTTGAGCGTATAGCCCAGCCACACCTTCTGAGTAGATAACGAGTCCAAATAAGAACTCTCTTTCACCGGATCTCCACCTGCATACTCAGCGGCTTTACTGTTGTAGTGTCTTGTCACAAACGAGAATGACAGATAAAACAGACAGACAAGCGTAAGTAACACCGCAAAGACCTTTACAAATCCTTTGTTTTGCATTTGAATCTTATGTTTATGTTATTATTCGTTTTTTCACAGGGTGCAAATATAGCCTTTTTTTCTTTGTCCAACAGTAATTAGATTAATTTATTTGTCACACTCTTAGTTTATTTCAGCCACAATTATATATCTTTGCCCGTAAAAAACATAGAAATAATGACCATGAAGCATCTTTTATTATTAGCACTATTTATCCCAAGCCTTCTCTGGGCTCAGGATGATTCCAAGTATTTGGCCGGAGCCGTTCCCGTAGAGAATGGTAAAGTCGTATTTACTCAAGAGATAAACGCCTCCTCTTTTTCTAAAGACGAAGTATATGACAGAATATTGGATTGGGCCAACGGATTTTTCAGCGAAGACGGCAACCGCGTCGTCTATTCCGACCGTTCGAAAGGAGATATCGCTGCCGTAGGACAGGTTTACCTGGTGTTCCAGAACACAGCCCTGTCGCTGGACCGTTCCATAATGAACTATCGCGTCACAATGGAATGCGAAAACGGAAAGGCGATCATGAAAGTTGCCGGTATCCGCTATGAATATAATGTATCATACCAGCGCGAACCGGAAAAATATACAGCCGAAGAATGGATCACAGACAAATATTGCTTAAATAAAGATAAGACCAAGCTGAACCGCGGCAACGGCAAGTTCCGTACCAAAACAGTCGATTTCGTCGACGAGATGTTTGCTTCCGCATCGGCAGCCTTTGGCATCCAGACAGCTCCGGCCGCACCGGTTGCTCCGGCACGGACCGTAACACCAGTAGCACCAGTAACAGCTCCGGCAGCCACTCCTGTTGCTCCGGTTCCGGTAAAAGAAGGTTATGTAGCCTTTGCAGCCGACAAAGTGCCGTCTACCATCTTACAAATGTTGCCCGAAAGCGATATGCAGGTTGCACCGGCCGGCAAACCGGATACGAAAGAGACATCTGCCGTCTGGAAAGGCACAGGCAATATGTTCGGCAAATCGATTGCTTCCATCGCAATCGGCAAAGACAGCCCTGTTTATAAGGAAATAGGAGACAACGACACCTACAGCCTCTCTTTCTTCAAGAAAGGTGAGAGCGGAGACGCTTGGTTGATCATCGACTGCCGCAAGCAGGGCGAAACAGCCGAAGGGCAGCAGATGACTGTCATTGGAGAGATTATTAATGTATGGATGAAATAATTCGGATTATATGAAAAAGCTGATTATCCTTATATTGATTATGTTCCCTGTGCTAACTATGGCACAGGGACATAAGGGCGAAGTCGAAGAATGTGCCCGATGAAAGACGGGAAAGTATGCTATCGCGACACCGTCCATGTAAAAGATATGAACCAGGTCCAGATATTCGACGTCATCGAGAAGTGGGCGAAAAAGAATTACGGCAAAGACGTATTCCTGTCGAATGTCAACTCCAAGAAGTCCAAAGGGATCATCAACGTTTCTTCCAAAGTCGAATTATTGTTGAACGATACGGACAAAACGATCATCAAATACAAGATGAAGATATCTTGCCACGACAACAGCTATTCGGCGGAAGTCGGCAACATTGTCTACCAGTACGATCCGGAGAACGACAAAAAGTTCAAGACCTATTCAGCTGAAAGCGTGATTGCCAACAACGGGAAAAGCAATACGGTCGCCCTAATCAAAGATCCGAAGCTCTTCTGCAACGCTACTTTTTTCTTTGTAGAGAATCTGTTCGCCGACATCCTGGATGCGGTGAACGAAGCGGAATAAAAATCCTCATGGAGGCTGTTGCTTTTCAATTTCATGCCACAAAGTTACAACAGCCTCCGGAAGCGGAGTTGATTTATGTCGCATAACGGCAGTTTCTGTACATTAATAGCTCTTAGTTTGTCAAAAAACGCTTAAGCGGCCCCGTCATTGCCTCCGTAAAAGCATTTCCCGGCAAGTATTCGTTTGGCTATTTCAAGAGAAGCATCGCCGACCCGGTTTATTTCTTCGATTTTCGACATCCGGCGCGGCCCGTTTCCCGGCCGGCCCAATTTTTTCTTCGTTCCATGATTCGACTGCCAGTAATGGAAACGGCGGGTAAAATCTTTTTTGTGTCCGACAGTATCTTGTTCTCCGCTCGAAACAATGAAATCGCAAAACTCATTCAACTTGCCGGGGAGCATCTCGTTAAACCCGATACCTTCTCCGGATTGCCTGACAGCGGATGCCCGCCAATCTTCATCTTCCAATAATTCATTTTTCCAAATCTCCCATTGCTCGCGCCCACTCGCCTGCGGAACGAACGGAGTGAGTGTAGTTTGATTTGTATTTATTTTTATTTTCCTTTTCTTTGTGTACTTAAACCCTCTTTTTGGGGAGTTTCCGGGCAAATAACCGGGGTTTTGGGGGAGATAACCGGGGTTATCAGCTCATTAACCCCCATTAATAAATATGAACGCTCCTTGCTGTCGAACATTTCCGGCTTTTTGGTCTTTGCCAGAAAATAACGCTTCTGGACAGACAGAGAAGTCAAAACCCGCTTTTCCACGAATAAAGTAGAGTCGAACAACCCGACATCGACCATTAACAACAAGATATCCAATACCCTGCTTTCCGGTATCTGAACTTGTTCCGACAGATCGAATAAATAATCGTCATTTGCCGCCAGATAGTAACCATTCGCATAAATATCACAAAGAATTGTCATATACAGCAGGAATGATTCTGCACCATATTCTCGTTTTATACGACGGATCTTTAAATCTCTTAATATATTCGTATCTACAGGGAAATAATCTAAACCTTTTTTGATTGGACGTGCCATGATTAATTATGAATTTTGAATTATGAATTGCGATGATTGATAAGAGATGTTCTTCTGCGATCCCGCGTCAAGCGCGGGAACAAGAGCCGGGAATTCATTCATCCGTTGATTAAAATCAACGGCAAAAGAGAGCCTGCGGCATAAGGAAAAGCGTTGTTTTTTGTGTTCATGATATTAAAATTCATTGTTGTAAAATGTTGGATTTGCAGTTAATTAATTCAGTTAATATCTGTTTTCATAGTCGATTATTCGGTTATGATTACAATACAAATATAAGCCCTGAAAAAGCGTTTGTCAAGTAAAAAATAGAAAACGCCCCATTCTTTACACTTTGTTAACATATCAATAAAGGCTATATTCGTCTGCAAACATCACTTTTCCTTATAATGTTCACACACGTATAAATACATAGGCATGGATTTTATTTTCCATGGGCATGGAATCGGAAATGCATGGGCATGGAAATGAGAGATGCACAGCCGTGCATCTCTACAGACCGTTAAATCATCATTTACCGGCTGTCTTTTCGTCCTTTCCTTTTTCTTCCGGCTTGATGATATTCTTGACGGTTTCGCCGATCGGCAGTTTGTCCAAGACACCGAGGCTTGGGGCAACAGTCTTGACTAATTGGTTCAGAAAGTTGCCGGTAGCACCGTTTCCGCCGTCAAAGACGGTGATATTTCCGAGGTTGATGTGTTCGAATGCTTTTACCTGCTCGCCGGCAATCTCTTTCCACTGGTCGACCATCTTATATTGGATCGCAATGGCAGGATTAGATTCGGCCGCTTCGACCATCGCTTTGAAACCGTCGGCTTCGGCCAGCAATGACTTCTTCTTACCGTCGGCTTCGGCTTCCAGCTTCATGCGGATGGCAGCAGCTTCGGCTTCGGCTTGCGCCAACAAGGCTTTTGCACGTGCTTCGGCTTCGCGGATTGTCTTCTCGGCTACGGCATCCGCCTGCAGGATCGCTTCCTGCTTGGCGATTTCGGCGGGAACGATCTTTTGGGCTTTCAAGGCAGATTCGACCTTTTTAGCCTTTGCTTCTTCCACTTCTTTCTGGGCTATTTCGCGGGCAGCCTGAACCGAGGCTTCCGAACGGGCAGCGGCTTCACCGGCTTTCTTATCGGCATCCGCCTGTGTGACGGCAAGCTCCGAATTGGAGAGGGCGATATCTTTGCCGGCTTCGTTACGTCCGATGGCGGCTTTCTTCCCGGCATCTGCTTTCTTGATCTCCATATCGGAGTTCAGTTCGGCGATGCGGCTTTCCTTCTCGGTATTGGCTTTCTCGATATTGATATTCTTCTCGGCTTCCGCCTTGGCTACCTGCGATTCCTTTTCGGCATTGGCAATAGCGACCTGCGAAATACGGTCTTTGTCGGCATTCGCCACCGATATTTCCTGCTGTTTCTTGGTTTCCGCAATGGCGATATCCTGGTCCTTACGGGTTTCGGCGACCTTTGTCTCGCGTTCCTTTATCTGGTTGGCGATCTTGATCGCTCCTAACTTTTCCTGTTCTTCGATGTTTGCCTGCGCCTCGTTCAACGCTTTACTTTCGGCTTCTTTACCGAGGTTGACGATGTAGTTTGCAGCGTCGCGGATATCACTGATATTGATATTCATCAGGTAAAGACCGAACTTCCGGAGTTCCGTATCGATATTCTCACGCACTTTGGACAGGAACTTATCGCGGTCGGAGTTCAATTCTTCAATCGTCATATCGGCAATCACCAGACGCATCTGTCCGTAAACGACATCCGTAATCAGATTCTGCTTATCTTCCGCCTGCAATCCAAGCAGACGTTCGGCGGCGTTCTGCATAACTTCGGGATCGGTACTGATCGCAACCGTAATAGTCGTCGGCACATCCACACGGATATTCTGTGCAGACAAAGCTCCGGTCAGTTTGCAGTCGATCTGCAACGGTTTCATGGAAAGGAATTCATATCCCTGGATAATCGGCCATACAAAGGCGGCGCCACCATGATAAAGCTTGGCAGACTTTTCCCCGGAGGTCTTACCATAGACGACCAACACCTCATCACTCTTACATTTCCGATAACGGGATAGGATACCGATAAACGAAATGATGACCACTACCACCAGTATAGCGATCATGATTAACATCTCCTGTGTCATAATTCTAATAGATTTGTTATTTATTGGATATACATAATTCCTGGTTCCACCTTGACGATCGTAGTCCGGTCGCCGGTCTGGTACTTCCGGCCTTCGAGCGAACGGACATCCATTTCACGCAAAGCGCCGTTGACAGCGACCTGTACGATGTACCGTTCACCGTCGTGTGTATAGATCGTACACTCGCGTCCCTGCAAGGCTTCCAACTTCTCCGGCTTGTTCTCTTTCTGCAACTGCCAGGCCTTCTTATACAGATACCAAAGAACCAGAACAAAGATAAGGCCGACCAGAATACCGACGGCATACGACGTGATATCCGTTCCTTGCGAGATATACATATACCAGCCCATTCCGATGCAGAAATGCGTCAATCCCTTAAAGGACAAGATACTGCCGAGGTCTGCATCGACATCCGTATCAATATCGCCAAAAAAGATGGAGACTATAAACTGGATCAGAAAGATTGCCGTAGCAACAATGGCTACTGTAAGAAAGATTGTGCTTGTCATGATTGCTTGAATTAAATTAGGAAACTACCCACTTTTCGATATTACGGGTTTCGGATGAAAAATTCACACCGATTTTGATGATCTGCCGGCCATCGGCGGCAAAAGCTTGGCCGTATTGTTTTTCGTTGATTTGATGCAATGCCTCCTCTGCCGTTCCATTCAACTTGAACTCCATCACATAGATATAACGATCCGTTTGCAAGACCAAGTCGATACGTCCCCGGTTCGTATGGTACTCCACCTTTGTATATAGTCCTATCAGACGGAAGACGATAAACAGGACGTTCTGATAATGCAGTTCCGTATCACGCTCAGGTTTCAAACCGGTAACCGTTTCGTAAGGGGTGTCGGCAAAGAAACCTTGCAAACGACGGAAGAAAGCATCGTAATCACCGGAACGGATTTCCCGAATAAAACGGCTGATTTCAAATGGCGTTTTTGAAGCGCTGACATTTGTATAAAAGGGCAATAGATATTTGACAAACCCCTCTTCAACTTCTAAATTAGGGAAACCCAGCCGATACATACCAAATTCCGCGTCATACCCCTTGATCGTCAGATAGCCACTCTGATAGATTACCGGGATCGGATCAGAATCGACCGAATCCACGCCGTCGAGCGTTTCAGCATCGGTTTCTTCATGCGCCAAACGGTCCAAATCGTAATGGTTGCGTTTCAGGAGTTCCACTAAATAGGATGGCGTACCGGTCGCAAACCAATAGCTGTCAAATTCCCGGTTCTTAAAGGCATGAAGCAGGCTGAACGGATTATAGATGCCCACTGCTGTATCAGGTGCAAAATGGTAACCGTCGTAATATCGGCGGAGTTTGTCACATAATTCTGATTCCGTCAGGTCTAATGATCGTGAAAACTCCGGTAACTCATCTCCCAGGTTGTCTTGCAGTTCCTGTTCACTGATACCGCATAGTTCGTTATAGTTCCGGCGAAACGATATGTCTTCCAAGTTATTCAGGTCACTGAACACGCTCACTTTGCTGAACTTGGTCACACCTGTCAGCATCGCAAAACGGATATAACCGTCCGCGCTTTTCATCACGCCATAGAAAGCTTTCAACAAACTGCGATAGGCTTCCTGCAATTCCGGTTTCCCGATTGCCTGCAACAAGGGTTTGTCATATTCGTCTATCAAAACCACAACGCGTTGTCCGGTTTTCTCATAAGCCCGGCGAATCACCTGAAAGAAACGCTCCTCCGGCTTACGGTCTCCGAATGGACTGTCATATGCCTGCTCCCAAATTTCAAGGTATTTATTCAATTCTTCCAAAAGCGATCCTATATTTTCATATTGGCGGGCATTCAAATCAAGATGCAGAACCGGGTAGCGCTTCCAATCTTTTTCCAACCGCTCGATGGCCAGTCCGGCAAAGAGTTCTTTCTTCCCCTCGAAATAGGCCTCCAAAGTAGACAGCAACAGGCTCTTTCCAAAACGGCGCGGGCGGCTCAGGAAATAGTAACTTCCGCTTTTTGCCAGTTGGTAGACGTGGGCAGTCTTGTCTACATAAAAATAACCGTCTCTCCGAATCTTCTCGAAGTTCTGGACGCCGATAGGGTAAATCTTGTTGCTCATGATAACGGATTTTAATTGAATCACCTTACAGACAAAGATACGCTTTTCTATGAATATCCTGATGGCAAATCTAACAAATTCTCAATTCTCAATTCTCAATTTTCAATTGTAAAAGGCACCACAAAGGATAATGGTCGGAATAGTGCACCTTATCGACTGTACAGTTAATCGGTTTTATATTGGCAGAATGCAGGATATTGTCAATCCGGAACCAAAAGAAGTTTTCATTATAAGTAATTCCGGCGCCACGACCGGAAGCTGCATAAGCATCCGTCAACGGACCTTGAATCACACGGTGTGCATAAGAAATAGGCGTGTCGTTGAAGTCGCCGCAAACCAATATGTAATCCGTATCGATCTTTTTAATCTCTTCGGCCACAGCTCTTGCCTGGCGGGCGCGTATCCGGAAAGCCGGGCCAAGCTTCTGCTCGATGGAGCTTTTCAGACCGTCGAGTGTTTCCGAATTCATATTTTTGATGAAAGCGGAATAATGGCTCCTGTCCTCCGTCGTCAGCTTAAACGACTCTAAATGATTGTTGATCAAGGTCAGCTTCTTCCCGTTTATGTCCAGCTCATGGATGGAAGAACCGTTGAACGAGCTTTCATACTTGATCTTGCGGGACTTGGATATCGGATATTTGGAAAACACGGCAATATTAAAGGTAAGCGTGCCGGATCTCCCGACGGGTAAAATCGAGCGGTAGCGGTACATCTTCAGGGCATTGGCTACTTTCCGGTTTGTCAGGAACCGGTCGGAAGTCCCGACTGCGTATTCCTGCAAGCAGACAATATCCGCTCCCGAGTTGGCGATATACCTTAATATGGGGTTCGGCGAATCTTCGGAGTGATCTTTATATCCGAAAGCCATCACATTATATGTCAAGACCTTCAGCACGTTTTCTTTCGGGACATCCTCCACTTTATTATGAAACGGGAAATAATGGGTGACAGGCCCTTTACAGATCAGAAACGAACAGAGCCCGATCAACACAAAGCGCCATTCCCAAAGAAACAGCCAATAAATGACAAAGCATAGGTTCAAGATGCAAAGCACAGGAAATCCCAAGCCCAGATAAGAGAAAAACACACTCCTATCCGGTGAAACCCTGTCAGAGAAAGCCGAAGCGATGAACAGCAGGATGACTATCACATTGGCTGTTCCGACTACAGACTTAAACAGGATCTTGATCGCTTTAAACCGCTCGCTCATTTCTTGCTGGCATCAAATAGTTTTTTCTTTTCTTCGGCCGAGAGGCTTTCGTAACCAGAACGTTTCAATTTGTCCAATATTGCATCCAGATCTGCTGTTTCGCGGTTCTTACGGGCATTATATTCATAATCGGTCTCCGCACGTTTATAAGTCACACGCATCTTCGGTTTTCGTTTTCCCAGATTCACCACCCAGTCGATCAGGCGGTTCATCGGAGCTGTCAGGTCTTTTCCTTCCTTAATCCGCATGGCAAACCAGATGCCGAACAGGGCACCTCCGATATGGGCGATATGGCCGCCGGCATTCGTAGAAGTAATGGCCAACAGGTCGATCACGAAGGTGAACAGAGCCAGATAAATCAGTTTGACCCTTCCGATCAGGAACAGGCCGATCTCCAAGTCCTTCCGATAGAAGGATACGGCAAAAACAATCGCCATCACCGAAGCCGAAGCCCCCATCAAATAGCTATAGGCGGCTACACTGCGGAAATAAGGAAATATATTGTAAGCAACCAGGAACAACACCGCGCCGGCAATACCGCCCAGCAAATACAGGCCGCCCAACTGGCGTTCACTGAAGAAATTCAGGAACAGCCCACCAAACCAGTACAACCAAAGCATATTGAACAGGATATGCAGGAAGTCGAAGTGCGTGAACATATAGG
The DNA here is from genome assembly GCF_003477465.1 of Parabacteroides sp. AF48-14. NCBI lineage: Bacteria > Pseudomonadati > Bacteroidota > Bacteroidia > Bacteroidales > Tannerellaceae > Parabacteroides > Parabacteroides sp. AF48-14. Next base: position 110,947 of record NZ_QUDI01000007.1, on the reverse strand, counting down.
TAAAGATCGTCCAGGGCCTGTACAACAACAGGTCAGGAGACGACGGCATCTGCAAATATTGCAAGAACGGGAATCCGCCCAGATTGAACAGCATCAGGATCACACTCGTCAACCGTATCACGACGAACAGGCCGACGTTGATATAGATCAACTTCGCCAGGATATTCCCGGAATTGAAGGTCTGCTTGAGATTAAAAATATCGCCCATTGTTAAAGTCATTCTTTTTCCAATACCGAACCAGGAAATAACCGAAGAACATACCGCCTAAGTGTGCGAAATGTGCAACAGAGTCGCCGCCATTATTGCTACGCCCATAAACAACTCGGCCAATCCGTAAAAAATCACGAAGTATTTAGCTTTGATAGGAATCGGGATAAACATCAGATAAAGCGGCACATTCGGGAACAGCATGGCAAAGGCCAGCAAAATACCGAACACCGAACCGGAAGCCCCGATCGTAATCAGATAATTCAACGAAGGATCGCCGGCAACCAACTGTGCCAGCGTAAGGCCGTTGGCACTTGCGAATGAGTGAACGGAATAGAGCCAAACCAATTCCTGCGCAATCCCCGCACCGATACCTGTCACCATATAAAAGATAAGGAAACGCTTCGGTCCCCAGACATTCTCCAGTACACGCCCGAACATATACACACCGAACATATTGAAAAACACGTGTGCAAACGAGTGGGTATCATGCATGAACATATAGGTGATAAACTGGAACGGATAGAAATCCGTCACACCCGGAAAGTGCAGTCCGAACAACTGGACCAGGTCGATTCCGACCTTTGGTAAAACAAGACTCGCTACCCAAAAAAGCAAGTTAATAATGATAAGGTTTTTCGTAACCATCGGGATGCTACTCAGAAATCCCGAGCTATTTTGATTCATCATATATTTATCAATTTACGGACAAAGGTAAATATATTTTGGTAGTTTTCTGGCAAAACAACACTAAAACATAGTAAATCAATAAAAAAAACTCTTTTTTTCTTTGCGATATATTAAAATAGAATTACATTTGACACCAACTTTTCAGGCTATCAATAAACTTGTTTAATATATTAATTTTCAAACCATCATGAACAAAACAGAATTTATCAGTGCTGTATCGGAAAAATCCGGTTTGAGCAAAGTTGATGCTAAAAAAGCTGTTGAAGCTTTCGTTGAAACAGTATCCAGTGAATTAAAGGAAGGTGGAAAAGTTGCCCTTTTAGGTTTCGGATCTTTTTCTGTTGCTGAAAAATCCGCACGTAAAGGAGTTAACCCGAAGACTAAACAACCAATTGAAATCCCGGCACGCAAATCTGTTAAATTTAAAGCAGGTGCAGAACTGGCAGACCTCATTAAGTAAGTTAGTCTTACATTTTTACGAAAAGGAAAAGGCACCCTCCATAAGGATGCCTTTTTTATTTGTAAATAAACCCGTACCTTTGCGGGCAAAATAAATCCGAACATATACTGAACGAATATGGTTATCGAACAACAGATTACCGGTGCAATCATTGCCGGCATAAAAGAACTGTATGGCGCAGATGTTGCCGCCAGCCAGGTACAACTGCAAAAAACGAAGAAAGAGTTTAAAGGGCATCTGACCTTAGTTGTATTTCCGTTTCTCCGCATGTCGAAGAAATCACCGGAACAGACAGCGCAGGAAATCGGCGAATACCTCATCGGGCATGAACCGGCCGTTGCCGAATTTAATGTGATAAAAGGATTCCTGAACCTGACAGTCGCCTGCGCCTGCTGGATCGATCTGCTGAATGATATTAACAGCCAGCCGGCATACGGTATCGTGCCCGTAACGGAACAGTCTCCGTTAGTGATGATCGAATACTCCTCTCCCAACACCAACAAACCGCTCCACCTCGGACACGTGCGCAACAACCTGTTGGGCTACAGCCTGTCCGAAATCATGAAGGCGAACGGAAACAAGGTGGTCAAGACCAATATCGTCAACGACCGCGGTATCCATATCTGTAAGTCCATGCTGGCCTGGCAGAAATGGGGCAACGGCGTCACTCCCGAAACAGCCGGCAAGAAAGGCGACCACCTGATCGGCGATTTCTACGTTCTGTTCAGCAACAAGTTGAAAGAAGAGACAGCTGCTCTCGAAGCGGGTGGCATGACGAAAGAGGAAGCGGAAGCCGCTTCTCCCCTGATGGCCGAAGCACGCGAGATGCTTCGCAAATGGGAAGCCGGTGACAAGGAAGTACGCGCCCTCTGGGAGATGATGAACAACTGGGTGTATGCCGGTTTCGACGAAACTTACAAGATGATGGGTGTTAACTTCGATAAGATCTATTACGAATCGCAAACCTACTTAGAAGGCAAAGGCAAAGTGCTGGAAGGACTCGATAAAGGCGTCTTCTACCGCCGTGAAGACGGTTCGGTATGGGCCGACCTGACGAAAGACGGTTTGGACGAAAAGCTTCTGCTTCGCGCCGACGGAACTTCCGTCTACATGACACAGGATATCGGTACTGCCAAACTGCGTTTCGACGACTACCCGATCAATAAGATGATTTATGTTGTCGGCAACGAGCAGAACTATCACTTCCAGGTGTTGTCCATCCTGTTAGACAAGTTGGGATTCGAGTTCGGCAAAGGGCTCGTGCACTTCTCCTACGGTATGGTCGAACTGCCGGAAGGAAAGATGAAGAGCCGCGAAGGGACGGTTGTGGATGCTGACGATCTGATGGAAGAAATGGTGAATACGGCCCGCGAAATCTCGCAGGAATTAGGCAAGCTGGACGAAATGACACCGGAAGAAGCCGAAAACATCGCCCGCATCGTCGGACTCGGTTCCCTGAAATATTTCATTCTGAAAGTCGACCCGCGCAAGAACATGACTTTCAATCCGAAAGAGTCGATCGACTTCAACGGCAACACAGGCCCGTTCATCCAGTACACCTACGCCCGTATCCGTTCCGTGCTGCGCAAGGCTGCCGAACAGGGTATCGAACTGCCGGCACAGTTGCCGACAACGACAAACATCTCCGAAAAGGAAGAAAACCTGATCCAGATGACTGCCGACTATGCAGCAACCGTACGTGAAGCCGGAAAGGAATACAGCCCGGCCCTTATCGCCAACTATACGTATGACCTGGTAAAAGAATACAACCAGTTCTACCACGACTTCTCCATCCTGCGCGAAGAAAACGAGGAAGTGAAGAAATTCCGCCTTGTCCTCTCCGCCAACGTAGCGAAGGTCGTTAAGTCGGCCATGTCGCTGTTAGGTATCGAGGTTCCGGAAAGAATGTAATACGCAGACGACAGAAATGATTAAAAGCTTATACAGAAAGTTAGTGAGCGAGAGACAGCGGATCGCCCTCCATTACGCTCTATATAAAATAGAAGCGGTATTACTGAAAGGGGACCGGTACGAATGTTGCTGTTGCGGCAAGTCATCCCGCCGTTTCCTCTCTCACGGCAATCTGGGATTGCGCCGGAACATCAAATGTCCGCATTGCCTTTCTCTGGAACGGACCCGCATTCTTTGCATGTACATCCGGAACGAAGTCTTCAAGGATACGGAGAAACCGCTGAAAGTTCTCCATTTCGCTCCGGTGAAAGGCCTGAAGGACTTTCTGAGACAATCACCTTATGTGGGCGATTACCGGGATGCAGACCTCAATCCGAATGTGGCAACTTACCAAGTCGACATCACACAGATTCCTTACGAAGATAATTCGTTCGACCTGATTATCTGTTCCCACATTCTGTATTGCGTGCCGGAAGACCGGAAAGCCATGCAGGAGATACACCGGGTACTGCGCCCCGGAGGCAGAGCCTTGATTGTAGATACCATCGAGGGCGACACCACCCGTGAACTCGGCCATCTCTCCAAAAAAGAATTGCAGGAGGTCTACGGAGATGAAGCGACTTGCCGGGTTTATGGACGCGACATCACGGAAATCTTAGGATCTTACGGGCTAAAAGCTAACATTATAGACTATGTGAAACAACTTTCACCGGAGTTTATTGAGAAAGAATGCCTATCCGATGCATTCGATGCAGAAATCATTGATTGTATAAAACAATAGTATGAATATAGATCAACAAACATACGATGCTCTCCTTCGGTTTCAGCGGAATGAAATCACGGAGAGCATTGTTTATACGAAGTTAGCTGCCGTCGAGAAAAATCCGGCAAACCGGGATGTATTGCTCCGCATCTCTGCCGATGAAAAAGGGCATTACGCCGTCCTGAAGAAATATACCGAACAGGATGTGGCTCCTTTCAAATGGAAAATCCTAAAATACTATCTGCTGGCCCGCATCTTAGGGATCACTTTTGCCATCAAGCTGATGGAAGGAAGCGAGGAAGAGTCCAGAGACGGCTATGCCGCCTATAAAGATTATCCGGAATTACTGCAGATCGCAAAAGACGAAGATGAGCACGAAGAAAAACTCATTGCCTTGATCAACGAGGAACGGCTCGAATATATGGGTTCCGTCGTGTTGGGACTGAACGATGCATTGGTGGAATTTACCGGTGCACTGGCCGGTTTTACGCTGGCATTAAGCGATTCGAAACTAATCGCCCTGACCGGAAGTATTACAGGAATTGCCGCCGCCCTCTCGATGGCTTCATCCGAATATCTCTCTACAAAATCGGAAGGCGGGGAAGGAAAACGTCCTGTAAAGGCCTCGATCTATACCGGGATCGCATATATTTTCACGGTTATAGCGTTGGTGGCACCATTCATCTTTATCAGTAATGTATTGGTGGCTTTAGGTGTTATGTTGGTTTCCGCCTTATTAATTATCGCCCTGTTCAATTATTACTATTCCGTAGCCAGAAGCGAAAGTTTCCGCAAACGGTTTACCGAAATGGCCGTATTGAGTTTCAGCGTTGCAGCACTCAGCTTCCTGATCGGATATGCACTAAAAATATTTACAGGAATAGAAGCATAAAAAAAGAGGGTGATCACCTCTTTTTATGCTTTCTTTTTACGTGTCGTCTTCTTACCAGTCGCCGGTTTCTCGGCAGCATCAGCGATGATCTTTTTACAATCATCCAATGTCAGGGCTGTCGGGTCCGTAACCGTTTTCGGAATGCGATAGTTCGCTTTCTGATAAGAGATATAGGGACCGAAACGACCGTTCAGGATTTCCATTTCCGGATCTTCTTCAAATTTCTTGATGAAACGCTGTTCGTCTTTCTTCCGCTTCTCATCGATCAAAGTGATTGCCTCTTCGGGAGTGATCGTCAACGGATTCAAGTCTTTCGGGATGGAGACAAACTTGCCGTCATGACGAATAAACGGACCGAAGCGACCGATAGCCGCAACCATCACTTTTCCTTCGTATTCACCGATCGTACGGGGCAGGTCGAAAAGCTTCAGAGCCTCTTCCAACGTAATCGTATCGATAGACTGTCCTTTCAGCAAGGAGGCAAACTGAGGTTTCGGAGCTTCCTTATCCTCCGTATGGGCAACGCCGATCTGAACAACAGGACCATAACGGCCGATCTTCACAAATACCGGATTACCGCTCTTCGGATCGATACCCAACTGACGCTCCCCGACCTTATGTTCCGTCTTAACGGCAGCCGTAGCTTCCACGATCGGATGGAATATCTTATAAAACTTGTCAATCGCTTTTGTCCAAACCAACTCGCCGTCTGCCACTGAGTCAAACTCCTTTTCTACGCTGGCGGTAAAGTTATAATCCAATACATCCGGGAAATACTCCATCAGGAAGTCGTTTACCACTGTACCGATATCGGTCGGCATCAGCTTATTGCGATCCGCACCGACAATCTCTGTCTTTTCTGCTTCCTTGATCTTTCCTTTAGACAGCGTAATAACCGTATAGGCGCGTTCCGTACCTTCCTTATCTCCTTTCACCACATATTCGCGGTTCTGGATGGTCTGGATAGTCGGGGCATAGGTAGAAGGACGTCCGATACCAAGTTCTTCCAAACGGCGAACCAGGCTGGCTTCCGTGTAACGCGGCGGACGCTGTGTGAAACGTTCCGTTGCCACAATATCTTTCAACGACAGGACTTCATGCAGTTTTACCGGAGGGAGCAGGCCGTTGTCCTGTTCTTTATCCTTTTCCACATCGTCGTCGTTGCTTTCCATATATACTTGAAGGAAACCTTCGAAGCTGATCACTTCGCCGACAGCGACAAAACGTTCCGTCTGTCCGCTGATTCCGACCGAAATAGTCGTGCGTTCCAGTTCGGCATCCGCCATCTGGCAGGCAATCGTACGCTTGCGGATCAACTCGTACAGTTTCTTTTCCTGCGGGGAGTTGCCGGCTTCCACGTTACTGATATAGGTCGGACGGATTGCTTCGTGCGCCTCCTGTGCGCCTTTGCTCTTCGTATGGTATTGGCGGAATTTGTAATATTTCTCGCCGTATGTATCTAAAATAGCTTCTTTCGCAGTTCCCAATGCCAAGTCGCTCAGGTTCACCGAGTCGGTACGCATATAAGTGATCAATCCGGATTCATATAAACGCTGCGCGATCATCATGGTCTGCGAAACGGAATATCCTAATTTACGGGCAGCCTCCTGTTGCAAGGTTGAAGTGGTGAAAGGAGGCGCAGGCGATTTCTTTACCGGTTTGGTAGTAATATCGTCAATGGTAAACGAAGCGCTCTTGCAGGATTCCAGGAAGGCTTCCACCTCTTTCTTATCCTTCAAACGGCGGTTCAGTTCGGCTTTCAGTACCGTTGTCCCGTCGGGCAGGATAAAATTGGCAATCACACGGTAAGCGGCTTCGCTGACAAAATCGTTAATCTCGCGCTCGCGTTCCACAATCAGGCGGACAGCCACCGACTGCACACGTCCGGCAGACAGGGCGGGCTTCACCTTGCGCCAAAGGATCGGCGAAAGCTCAAAACCCACGATACGGTCCAGCACACGGCGTGCCTGCTGGGCGTTCACCAGATTAATATCGATATCGCGCGGTGTTTCAATAGCATGCAAAATAGCATTCTTGGTAATTTCATGAAAGACGATACGTTTCGTTTTCTCCGGCTTCAAGCCCAATACTTCATACAGGTGCCAGGAGATCGCTTCTCCCTCACGGTCCTCATCGGATGCGAGCCATACCTGTTCAGCAGACTTGGCTTCGGACTTCAGTTCACTGACCAGCTTCTTCTTGTCGGCAGGCACTACATACTGCGGAGCATAATCGTGCTCGATATCAATACTGAACTCTTTCGTCTTCAGATCGCGGATGTGGCCGTAACTTGACATGACCTTGTAATCTTTTCCGAGGAACTTTTCAATGGTTTTTGCCTTAGCGGGTGACTCCACTATTACCAGATTCTTTTGCATAATAACGTCTTATCTATTTGAAATCGGGTGCAAACTTACACAAATAATTAACGTAACCGTACATCAGCCACAAAAAAACAGTTTTTTTAAACTGTATTATAATGTATAGAAGGCTATCTGATATATCTTTGTTGCTTATTTGTTATAAATGTTACACGATGGAAACTATTAAACAATTTATTACCGATGGTAAAACAGATGAAGCCATTCGTTTGTTGGATGAATACATAGAAAAAAACGCTTTATCGGATGAAGCTTACTACTTGCGCGGCAATGCCTACCGCAAGAAAGGCGATGTTCGCCAGGCCCTCAACAACTATCTCACCGCCATCGACCTGAACCCCGACAGCCCCGCCCAAATCGCTCATAATCAGCTGATCTCTATCATGAACTTCTACAATAAGGATATGTTCAATCAGTAAAAATATTTTTTTTGATTTTGCTTAAGAAAGAATAGGTTGTAAGGATTTATTTGCATACTTTTACCTGCAAATAAATTTATTCTTAACCATAAATATCAAACTATGGAACCTACACTTATCGAAAGTAAGATTTATGAAATACGCGGCCAGCGTGTAATGCTGGATAAAGACTTGGCTGATCTCTATGCCGTGGAAACAAAAAATCTAAACAAGGCAGTCAAACGTAATCCTGACAGATTTCCTCCGGATTTTATGTTTCAGCTTACTGAAGAGGAATTTAATCATTTGAGGTTCCATTTTGGAACCTCAAGTTGGGGCGGCTCTCGATATATGCCGTATGCTTTTACCGAACAGGGAGTTGCAATGTTATCCGGCATACTACGCTCTCCTATTGCCGTACAGGTAAATATCAATATTATGCGCGCTTTCGTAAAAGTAAGACAATATGCCTTCTCTTCACCTATCAATCAAGCTGAATTGCTTCAGCTTAAAGAACAGATAAAACTTATTTTATCCCGACAATCCGAAATGGACGATGATATAGAAAGTCTGAATAAAGACCAGGAAACTAATGACCAGCTATTTGAAGAGATTATAAAATCCATCGCCGACATAAATTTGAGGTTACAACTTAAAACAACAAAACTGGATCGAATCAGAGTTAAGGGATATTTAAAATATGAATCAGATAAATAGTCAGTAAAAAAGGCCATATCTATCACAGATACAGCCTTTCAATCTTAATCAAAACTTATTATGGTATAATAAAATCTTATTTCAGCAAAGAACAGGGACAAAGATTGTCTTTCTCGATGTCTTTGAAGTAATTGTATGTGCCGACTTTAATTTCTGCACAGGCAGCTTCGTCGGCAACGATGATGCCTTTCGGGTGCATCTGCAAGGCGGTGATTGTCCACATCTGGTTGACAGCGCCTTCCACAGCCTGCTGCAAAGCGCGAGCCTTGTTGTGGCCATTTACCATGATCAATACTTCTTTTGCATCCAACACAGTACCCACACCAACCGTAACGGAAGTCTTCGGCACCTTGTTTACGTCGTTGTCGAAGAAACGGGAATTAGCGATGATCGTATCTGTAGTCAGAGACTTAACGCGAGTACGTGAAACCAGAGAAGAGCCCGGTTCGTTGAAAGCGATATGCCCGTCAGGACCGATGCCGCCCAGGAACAGGTCTACACCACCTACGGCTTTCATCTTGGCCTCATAAGCTGCACATTCCGCTTCCAGATCTTCTGCGTTACCGTTCAGGATATTGACATTCTCCGGCTTGATATCGATATGGCTGAAGAAGTTGTTCCACATGAAAGAATGATAGCTTTCAGGATGATCTTTCGGCAAGCCGACATACTCATCCATATTGAAAGTGATGATATTCTGGAAAGAGATCACTCCCTGTTTGTTCAGTTCGATCAGGTTCTTGTACATGCCTAAAGGAGAAGAGCCGGTAGGCAAGCCCAATACAAATGGTTTCTCTGCTGTTGGATTAGCTTTCTTAATCTTTGCAGCTACATAATTGGCAGCCCACTTTGAGAGTTGCTCGTAATCAGGTTCAATAATTAGTCTCATAATGCTTTTTTTAATTTAGTTCTTTCGTTCCTAAAAGTAATATCTTTATTCTTTCCAACCAAGAATTTTCAATTCTCAATTCTCTTTTTTCAATTTTTCAGCCATTGCTTCTCCCAAAGCCCAGCACTCTGCATATTTATCAGCATTCAAAGCCTGCTTTTGCTCGACCGGAACACCGACAACTTCCCATTTCATCTTTTCGCCGAAAGCAGCCAGATTCTTTACTGCCGCACCCGCCCAGGTGAAAGAGCCGAAATATCCGTACAGACGGTTCTTCACTTCGCGCGTTTCGATCTTATCGAGGATCGATTCTATTTCCGGGAACAGGCGGTTGCTGTAAGTCGGACTACCGATGATCAGGCCTTTATACTTGAAAATATCTTTCAACACATAAGAAGCGGGGCTTTTGCTGACATTGTGCATCACGATGTTCTTCACACCGTTTGCCGCCAAAGACGCTGCAATCGCTTCTGCCATCTGCTCTGTATTGCCATACATACTGCCATATACGATCGCGACACCATCTTCACCTTCATAACGGCTCATGCGGTCATAGATATCAATCGCTTTTGCCGCATATTCACGCCACACCGGGCCATGAGTCGAACAGATCGTCTGGATATCCAACGCCGACAGCTTCTGCAAAGCACGCTGTACGGGATTTCCATATTTGCCGACAATATTGGAATAATAGCGGATCATCTCCTCCCAATAATGTTCCACATTCATTTCCGAATCGATCACACCGCCGTCCAATGTCCCGTACGTCCCGAAAGCATCTGCTGAAAAAAGGATTTTATCCGTCGAATCAAAAGTGACCATCACCTCCGGCCAGTGCACCATCGGAGCCATATAGAAAGACAACTGATGACGGCCTATGCTCAACGTATCGCCTTCCTTCACTTCATACAACCCTGTTATAATGTTATGATAGCCGGCCAACATTCCGAAAGTCTGCTTGTTCCCGATGATCTGCACATCCGGATATTGCTGGCGCAACAAACGGATACTGCCCGCATGATCGGGTTCCATATGGTTCACGATCAGATAGTCCAAAGAACGTCCGTCAAGTGCATCCGCAATCTTTTTCAGGAAAATATCGGAATAACATACATCCACCGTATCGACCAGGACCGTCTTTTCGTCCACGATCAGATAGGAATTATAAGACACACCGTAAGGCAAAGGCCACATATTCTCAAAAAGAGCTTTCTGCCGGTCGTTTACACCTACGTAGTAAACTTTATCTGCTATTTCTTTTAATTTGTACATCTTGTTAATTGAAAGTTGAAAATTGAAAGTTAAGACTTGGGAGACACATCTCCTTTCTTCAGTGCACGCCATACGAAGTAGATCCCGGCTAAAACAAACGGAATACTGAGCCACTGCCCCATATTCAGCATCATATTAGCCTCAAACTCTTCCTGATTGTTTTTCAGGAACTCGATGAAGAAGCGCGAACCGAATACACAAATCATAAATACGCCAAAGATAAGTCCTTCCTTTTTCCAGGCATTCCTTTTGAAATAAAGCCACATACAGATAGCGAACGTCACTAAATAAGCACCCGCTTCATAAAGCTGTGTCGGATGGCTGGGAACGGTGAAGATAGGCTCCGCCCCTCTTTTCCAGGCGTGTAAATTCTCAATAAAACGGAAACCCCACGGCAAGTCGGTGGGATGTCCGTATATTTCATGATTCATCAAATTACCCAAACGGATCATAGCCGCAACAAGGCCGGTCGGAACAACCAGCTTATCGAATGTCCAAAGCATACTGCGATGACTGACCCGCTTGGAATAAAAGTAGACAGCTATAATTATACCCAACGTTCCCCCGTGGCTGGCGAGTCCTCCTTCCCATATCTTCAGTATTTCGATCGGGTGAGCAAGATAATATTCCGGAGCATAGAACAGGCAATGTCCCAGGCGGGCACCAATGACAGTCCCAAGCATCGTATAAATCAGCAGGGAGTCGATCCATGCCGGATTGAGTTTTTCTCTTTTCCACATCTTCTCCACAATCTTGTAACCGATCAGGAATCCGATGGCGAATGCCAATCCATACCAGCGTATTTCACGCGAACCAATGGAAAAGATGGCGGGGTCAGCCGTCCAGGTAATAAAATCAAGCATAATCTTTTCTAATTGTTAAACAAGGTGTTTAATCAAGTCTTCTCTGTCGCCATAAAGCATATCAATCACCGGCAATTCGATCATCGTGTAAGCGCCGGGCTGTTGCTTGAAACTTGCGCGGGCCACACAAACCAGGATCTGTGCAGTAAGAGCGGGGTTGTTGATCTTCATGTCGAACTCGATCAACTGGTTCTGTGTCTTACCGGAAACGCCTTTGCGAACGAGGTTTACACCATGTCCCATATCTTTCAGGTCATCCACACAATCGACCTGGATCACATGCGTTTCGTCGTGTACAAAATAATCGTCCGCCTTGATAGCGGCAGCAACCTTATCGAATTCATATCCTTCTTTCACTTCGATATAAACCATACGGCGGTGAACGCCTGTTCCCATCGGGATTGTCATAGACAGGGCAGCCTTTACACCTTCGATTGCTTTAACGGCAACCGTATGTCCCATACTCATACCCGGACCGAAGTTTGTATATGTAATACCTTTCGGAACGATAGCCTGCAACAAAGCACGAACGATAGAGTCGCTTCCCGGGTCCCATCCGGCAGAGATTACCGCCACGGTATTATGAGCCTTAGCCACAGCGTCCAGCGAACGGCGCAAGTCGACAATACTTCCGTGAATATCGAAGCTATCCACCGTATTGATACCTAAAGAAAGGATTTCTTTGGCATACGTTTCAACGCTACGGGTCGGAGTCGCCAAAACAGCAACGTCCACTTTATCCAGTTTTGTGATATTATCAGTGACAGTGTACCCTTTCAATTCGTCCGGAATATCATTCGGATTACGACGTACAACACCTGCTACTTCAAAATCAGGAGCAGCTTCCAGGGCCTCTAATACATACTTCCCAATATTGCCATATCCAACAATGGCAGCTCTAATCTTTTTCATACTTTAGTTTTTACTTTTTCTTCAGCCACAAAAGTAGTTATAATTAAGGGATTGACAAAAGAGCAGCGTGTTGTTTTTGTTTAAATCCTATCCATTCACTCTTTCATTATGCAAATCTTGAACAGAGATAGAATATCAAAACTGACAATTTTGTTAATCATATATCTTTCGGCGGTAATGGAAGATATTATTTGATCGTAACAAAATATAATACTTTGCATAGAGATATGCGAAAGAATGTATAAGTTTACAGCAACTTAAAACGCACCCTGAACAATATCTCTCCGGGGCGTAAATCGTACTCGGTATAATAGCGTCCCGTCTCATTAAAGACAGTCGATACATACCGACGGGTATTAAAGAGGTTCGTATAATCCAAACGGAACTCCACTGCTTTTAAGGTATATGACAGGTTCAGATCGGCAAACCACATATTGCGACTTCCGGAACGAATCGCGTCATTATAGAAATGCTCGCACGACAAGCCTGCGATCAATTCCTTAACCGGTAACCAGTTGAACGATAACCGCTGGGAAAGTAAACAGACAGGAGCAACAGGCAACTCGCTCTCCTGAAACAGGCTTTTATTCCATGTTCCCCGGATTTTATAATCAAAGATTATTTTTCGATTCAATTTCGCATGAAACGAACCACCTAACGAAACAGCATGAGACCGATATCCGGAAATCATCCCCTGCAAAATCTGTAAAGAACGATTGTAACGGTAATCGGCCTTCAACGAAAACGAAGATTTTATCGCATCCAGGTCTTTTCCTATCACAAGGTCAGAAAAAAGCGACTGGATATTGTTGGGATGCTGCAATGTCGACTTGCGCATCAAAATTCCTTCATACAGATATTCGCTCAGCAAACGAGAATGCGTATGCGTATAATAGGTCGTGAAAGAACCGAACATAGAAGAAAACGGACTCTTATAATCCAATATCCACCAAAGCGTATGTTGCTTCTGCCGGTCGCGTATCCCGTCATTCCGCAAAAGCTCCCGGTAGGAAGTCATAACACTTCCGGTATAAGCCTCTTCTATTCCCGAAACCTCTTGAGAAAACGAATAATTTAAAGAAGAAGACAGATAAGCCGAAACCCGTTGTTCCAAGACCAGAAACGGCTCCACAAAAAGATAATGGGAAGTATGCGTCTTCTCTCCGACTATATTGTCCCGCTCACGAACCAACAGATAGCGAACCGGACAAAACAGATGGAAATTCATGTTAGACCCTAATGTAAAACTATGCGCAAGATGAAGTTTCCACTCATAAGATTCCCGTTTCAGGTCATTCGAGAGCGAGTCTCCTCCAGCCGTTTCCACCGCGTTATCCACAAGCAACAGATCACTCTTCAAATGCTGGATACGGACATTAAAGTCCAATGAATAATTTTGCACCACCGCCCCTTTCCGGCCATACGTAAACGAGTTGGCCGCAGTAAAATCTTTCATCCGGGCTTTTTGTTTCATCCAAGCCATCTCCGATGTGGCAGGCGGCAATATTCCGTCATACAAAACAGGAGAAACCTCCAATGTTTGCGACATATCTTTATAACCGGCAAACGACGTTACCTTAAACATATGCTGCTCGTCCGTTTTCACCCATTCAAACTGATTACTAAGTCCATATATAGGATTATCCAGATGCTCCCGAATCGAGTCACCGGTAAAAATACGGCCGTTTTCCTTATCCCATCGCCCTTCCGCCTTAATCCGGTCTTTCAAATAGAAATCATCCGTATTCGCGTTCAGTTCCACATTGGCATCCATCCGGTTCTGATACAATCGGGAAAAGTTACACTCCCTTATTTTCAAACAACTGTCGCCCGGCAGGTAATAATCAGTTTCCGTACTGTTCTCCCTCTTCGGTTCGTCATAAACATAATGGACATTCGTACTTAAAGTATAATGGTTTTTCAATGCCTGCAAATGATTCACCGTTCCAATATGCGCATCGTTAAAAAGATACCGCTGCTGACTCACTGCCGGTAACGCTGGCTTTAAAACGTGGAGAATATCCAAGTTTCGGACTTCCGGCTCCAAACTATATAAACTATTCAATTCGCCGGTAACGTCCCTCCCGGAGTTATCTCCCTTATAAACAGCCAAATCCTGTATCTTTTTAGAGAAATACATGCCCACCAGTTCATTACTTAGCAATAACGGTGAAGCCCCAGCCCCCAATTGTGCGGTAGCCAGAACGACACCTTTGGCCGACTTTTTTAATTTCAGATTTATAGCAGCATCAGATGAAGGCTCATAGTCCTTCAGCGCTTTGACCGGCTGATGTTTCTGCAGGACTTGCACAGTAGCAATATCATTCGGATTCAGATTATTGGTCGCAATCCCATACCGGTCTTTCAATAAATCCATATCCTCTATATAGAAACGGTTGATCGGATTATTCTGATAAAGAATCATCCCATTATCCAAGACCTGTATCCCCGGCATCTTCCGGAGTACATCTTTCAGCGTCCGGTCCGTCTCGTCCGTAAACCGTTCCACATTATAATTCAGTGTATCTCCGGACTCATTGATTTTAGGAGCAACCACAATGACCTCCTTAATTGAAATCACCTCATCCCCCACCACGAAATTAATCGTCTGGCTTTCATTTGCAATATCTTTTACCACTTTCTTCAGGTTAAAACCTGCAACCGCCAGAGTGAGGCTATCCTGTTTCCCATTATAAACAATCTGATATTCCCCCTTTTCATCCGATTGGGTATAAGCCAAAATCCGATTACTCCTAAGCGCATAGAGACTGACAGTCGCAGCATCTACGGCTTGTCCGGCTTTCTTATCCGTAATAGTTCCCCTGATCAGGGTTTGTGAAGATAAAGAAGATACCAGAAAAAGGCAATATAGTACACACCGGAACTTCATTCCCGCTCCAGTTCGTCAAATATACGTTTATCAGCTTCGAAACTCATCGAGAAAGTACCGTCAGTACCTAAAAAATGCCGTTTATTGTTTTTCTTAAACGCTAACTTCCTTATTTGTTTTCTATCGGTCGTCACATATTGGTCTTTGTTCATCGTAATAGGAAAAGAGTCCAGTTTTTGGAGCCCAATCGCCTGAAAGATAAATAGACCATCGTCAACCAAAACTTTTAGAATAAGTCCCGGCAATCCATACAACTTCCAGGGACCATCTTGTAATGGGATATCCGGTGTGAACCAGGCAACATATCTCCTACCTCGAAAAGTAGTTTCCGCCTTTTGGGAGACATAGCCTAAAATGGTCATTGTATCTTCCTTCAACTCCCATGATTGGAGAGGTATCTCATCCATACATTTATACATTTCAGTAATAGAACCATCTATGATAGTCGCTTTCTGCCTTTTTCTGTCTTTATACAACACGGCAGTCTCTCCCTTGCTCAGCAGTTCCCGATAATTCCCGCCGCCTTGCCCACGTAAAGCATCGATTTCCCCTTTTGTCATATGTTGCCTAATCAACTTGACACGAGGTCTTAGCTTTTCACCTTCAGCTCTATCCAGAGAATCCCGCATAATACGGTTCTGATCATAATACACAGAATACTTCGGTCCTATATCCAAAGTAAAAGTATCAACCACCTGTTCTTTCACCCCCTCATTCAAACAATATTGGGTAAATTCATACCAGCAACGGAGAGACGCTTTATCCAGAATTTCTTTTTTCAGCTTTCCCTCTATTCTATCTGATGTGCTTTTAGACATCACAAATTGGGAGTACAAAGGATTATTGATGACTACCAGAAAAATCAATAGGAATATGTTTTTCATGCCATTGCTTATTTATGGTTTCTTTGTAAAGATAGGGACTATAAAATGATAAACAATGACAAAATTCAAAAATCCCCCATATTTTTACTATCTTGCCCCTTGAAACAAAAAGAGTGAGCTATGAATAACAAACTTCTATACGTCGAAGAGACCATATCTTAGGGACAATGATAACCCAGGCATTGACTGACAACGGATTCGAAGTAGACTTCAGGACAACCTTAGATAAACTCGAGGAACATTTATCTACCACATTACCGGATCTATTGATCCTGGACATCGAAGTGAATGGCAAAAGCTGTCTCGATATCCTGCCGGACATTCGTACACAAGATCCAAAACTACCGGTCATCATCGCCTCCTCACATACGGACGGCACCGAAATCATCCGCAGTTACGACGCAGGAACCAATCACTACATCAAAAAGCCGTACGACATCACGGAATTGGTATTTCAGGTCCGAAGCCTGTTGCAGCAATCCGAAAAACAGACGGTAGCGATATGGGAAATCGGCAATTATCAAATAGACACAGCCAAGCATCTTCTGATTTATCCGGATAAAAAGAGAAAGGCCTATCCCCTAAAGAGTTTCAGGTTTTGCAGAAATTATATTCCAACAAAGGACAAGTTGTCACACGCAAACAATTACTCGAAGAAATATGGGGGAATGATTCGAGCGACGAAAGCCTGAATAACATCATCACTCAACTTCGCAAGAAATTCCAGCAGGATCAACATATTAGTATTCAAAGGTATCCCTGTATCGGATACCAACTGGATTTCTGACAGGTGATCAAACAAAGAGACGTAAGACACACAGACTTCGCGTCTCTTTCCTATATTCAATCAGAAATGAAACCGTATCCCCGCATCAAAGTGTAAACGGAAGATGCCGGAATGTTCATCTTCTTTATATTCTATAAAATCCTGTTTTGGCAGAGAACCGCCGATGTAGCCGACATTCGCACCAATCCCAATACAATCGGACAAATAATATTCCGCGCCAAACAAAAAATTATACCCGACACCAGACAGCGAAACGCTTGTTCCTTTAGCCGACTCCCGGTATTTGAAATAGCCGACGCCGAACTTTTCTTCAATCCCCCAACGCCCCACCTTCTGTTTCATAACGAATTGAGGCGCAACGTATGCAAGCCCCACGTTCACGTCTATATTCGAATAAGTATAGGATGACTTATACCCCGAATACATCAATCCGGCGCCAAAACCGCTCCTCGACACCCAATCATAACCCAATTGCCAATCCATGCCGTTCTTGGGATGTCCCGATGCTCCTTGCGGCAGATAGAACTTATTGGTCATAAAGGCATAACCTACGCTGGCATAAAAGGCATTATGCTGAAAAGCACTTTTTACCGTACCGTTGTTATCATCACGATCCGAAGTCGATAGTACCGGAGCCGTACTCATTTCCAGCCCTGTCGTATCGCCGATCCACAACATATTGCCTGCTATCTGGTGGCAACTGCTCCCCAAAAGCGAAGGTTTCCGGTGATCGGTCAAAGCCAAAGCATTCCCACCATTCTTGGCCGTTTCCTGTTTTGCCAATGCCACAACCTGTTCGTAATTACATTTGGTGGACGCCCCACCATCCACAACTCGCACACTTCCGATCAACTCAGCCGTTTCAGGCACAGCTTGACCGACTCCATACATACGGACATCATTCGCTGTCACCCGGGAAGGGTACTTCTTTTCAATGTGCGTGAGCACTTTGGGGGCGCAACTGCCTAAAAGGAGAGGCAGGAGCAGAAACAATATTAATTTGTACATTTTTTTCTTATTAAAAAATCAACAACTAAATCTATTTAATAAAACTATCGCATAATAAACGGATACATCATACCTAATGAATATCGATCCGTCTCATTCAAATCGTTCGGAGCAAAAATAGGATACAAAAAATCTGACTCGATCAGATATACAAAATCGCATTCTAAGGAAGCATCATGCAACAATAGCTTATTCCCAATCTTTTCCCATTTCCCTTCTGCAATCTTAGCAACATACCGTTCTATCAAAAAATAGATTTGATAATTAAAACCCTTATCTAAACAGACATGAATATATTGATTGCAGTAATCACCTAATTGCAATGGGACCCTATCCAAGCTTAATTTATTTAAATATCGTTTTTCATTTTTCTCTTTATTCTTGCATTCTTTTCTTATATCTAAAAAATGTTCATACTCAAAATAATCGTATTCATCCTCATATGAAAAACATTTATCCTTCATAAATAAGAATCCTTTATCAACAATAAGATCTGAATCATTCTTCCTTAACACTATAGTAGAATTAGTCATTACATCATTTAGAATAAAATGATTATCATCCGTATCAATCGAACCAAAAGACAAAAACAAGCATAAAATACTATCACTTCCAAACGCAGATTCTTCCAGAGTAATACAAAACTCTTTTCTTGTTTCTAGTACAAGCAAATAACACATAATGCTCCTATTATAAAAAGGGTTATCCATTACATACATACGAACCAATGACTTTTCTGAATTATCTTGCATATGAAAATATTTTTTACATCCAGTTGATAATTATATGCCTAAATTATTACCACGAAAATCTTAAAAATTTTGGGAGAGCATAACTATCAGGATAATACCCCCAACTATTAAGTCTGATTGCAGTTTTATACATAGAGAAAGCAGCACCCATGTTTCTCCCCCCCACATAAGTTCCTACGGAATATCTATATGCGACGCTTTCTGAAAAAGAACTATTAAAAGTATTACCAAATGCATCATAATGATATGCATGAATCAATTCATGCCCTGCAATTGCTTGAAAATCCAACATATTATTTACTGCATATTTGGGGGATATACGAATTAATGTCTTTCCTGTAGAAAATCGTTTAGTAATTCCTGCAATTGTATTACCTTTATTATCAACATATATGCCATCAGAGGTCATCCCTAAGCCATTCCCTGCTTTTGTCGTCATCCGCTCTATACCTATATCCCCTTCACTCACCCCAAATTCTTCAAACATCCTTACTTTCAGTTCTGCTTCATTACTCTCTACATAAGCCCCACTATTATTATAACTTTTAGCATTCACCTTATATTCAGACTGTTGACTCACTGAGCCTATAACAAAATTAGAGGTTTTGGAACCATCCCAAAAACTATACCCTTTAGCCATATCCGTAAAACCACGAACCAAACCTCCAGATACTCCCCCAAATGCCGCAGCAAAACCACCGCCTATTAACCCAGCTTTCAGCCCTGCACCAAAACCTGTTCCAGCTAACCAAGCATTTCCTGAACAGCCGACAAAGCCGCCACTGAATCCACCAGCTAAGCCAGAAAGACTTCCGTTTATAAAACCACCTGCAGTCAATGAACCAGCAACTGCTCCTCCAGCCCATGCACCAGCAGCACCAGAGGCAGCTCCGACAAATAAACCTTTAAGCATATCACCGGCCAACCCCCAACCACTCTTATCACTGGACATCATGGCTGTACCCATACCAATCCATCCACCTAAAATTGCAGCTATAAGTATAAAGCTTTCACCATTTGGATCTTTATACGACAACGGATTATTCAACGCATACGTATATCCATTATAGGACTGCGTAAAATCCGGCACCTGGATTATCGGATCCGGGCTTAAAAAACGTCCTAACACCGGATCATACAACCGAGCATTCATATTGATCAAGCCAAACATTTCCAGATGTTCATGCCCTGTGAAACCACGGTCGAACTTCATCTCCGGCAAATCGGAATAATTATCCCAATTCGTAGCATTGCGCCTAAGCCCCCATGCATCAAAGCTCAGTCGTTGTACTTCATTGCCTGATGCGTTTGTAATCAACCATGGAGAGCCTACATGGTCGTTGTGGAAATAATACATTCCGGCATCAGAGCCACCTTCCGTATAGACCGCTGCAATTTCTCCTCCGGCGTAAATATAATAATTTTTTCGCGTTATTGAACCTTTTTGAACTTCTTCGTATGGACCACTGTAGTATTTTGTAAATACTGTCGAACCATTCTGTACATATTGGCTTTTCACACGGCTATTCTCACCGTTATAAGTCAATGTGTATATTTTATTCCCTTCAGAAAGCTGTACAGGCATACGAACACTGTTATAAGTCACCGTCAAATCCAAGTTTGGCAATACAGTATTCGAACTGGAAGAAAGACTGCTGATTGCATGCGGATGAGTAGCATCATACTGATAGTTACCGACATCTGCCTTAGCTATGATATTACCATTCTCACTATATTCCACCCCTGTCGTCAAACGGTTCATACTGTCGTATGTGAAATTTTCGCTTTGAGAACTATACTGTTCGTTCCGACTCTTTATATTACCTCGGGTATCAATATTCTGATAGCCGATGCTCAACATTGATGTTGTTCCTTTCATTGCTCTAATAGCAGTAGGAACACCTATCGTATTATAAGTATAACTTCCCTGTAAGTTATTGCCTAACACAGTTGATAGAATCTGTCCTTTCGCGTTCTCATCACTCTTTTGCCAAACAGTCGTCGAACTTGGTTGCCAGATGATCTGATAAAGATCCCCATTTACATACTCATATTTCACAGACTTTAAATTTGGATAAGTCATTGTCTCCAGCTGACCTTTAGTATTATAGCCATACGAAAACTGGAACGACCGGCTATCAACCGTTTCCGTCTTTGAAGACAATCGTCCATAATTGCCATAACGGAAGTCCGTTTTTACGCCACCATAGGCAATCGAACTGACTTGCCCCTTATAAGTAGGATCATACGTATAAGAAAATACATCCGTTCCTCTTTTATAAGATTGAAGACGTCCGTTATTTTCATAAGTATATTCCTCCTTTTCCCCTCGGGCATCCGTCTGTTTCTTCAAACTACCCCAGCCATCATATTCATAAAGAATAGTTCCGGCATTCGGGTCTACCAATTTTGTACGGCGTCCCAACAAATCATATTCCATTGAAGAAGTAGCCGAACCACAAACAATCTTGACAGGATCGCCGGTCGGCCCATACGTATAGGAGATTTTACCTCCCGGATCCGTCACTGTTTTCAATTTACCACCAGCATCCGTTTCCCGAACAGTTGTATAACCTTTCGTTCCGTCATTAACTGTCGTTTGGTTTCCAGAGTAACTATACGTAATTGTTCCTAATGGTGCCACTTGCTTACTAATCCTACCGTAATCATCATACTGGCTCGTATGATACAGTACTGCAGATGAAGAACTCCCTGAAAAATAAGGTTCAGACACTTTGACCGCACGCCCTTGTGCATCGTATGACGTTGTCGTATAAACTTCCTTTCCCGAAAAAGTCTTATGACTCGCCTGAATTTCGCGGCCTAAAGCATCATACCAAGTCTTTGTTACCAACCCATCTCCTGCTGTTTCAGTACGAAGGACTACCGAATAGGCAGGACTGCCATTGCTCCAAGTCCAACTTGTCGATATGGCATTATCGGATGCTGAAGTTTGCGAAATTGTTTTTATCTTACCAAAACCATCATAAGTATAAGTTGAGACATTCCCATTTATATCTGTTTCGGAAGATAACAATCCGGAAACAGGATCATAAACGGAAGTCGTGACCTGTCCCAGCACATCTTCATATGTCTTTAAAAATCGCCCACCTTCATACCTATAAGATTCAGAGCGAGCTACATTTCCAACCGTTACTGTTTTAGTTGACACATTTCCAAAGTTATCATAAGTATAGGCTGTTACTGATTTATAAGATGTTTGATTCGGTTCAACCGTTTGCGTTCGTAATAATCCGTTTGTGCTGTCATAAGAATAATCAACAGTATTCGTTAATGAACTCCCCCCCACTGTACTGACGCTTACACTCCGGGTCAACAGACCAAGAATCCAATCCGTCGCATTATTACTATATGTATTCGTTACTTTCTGAACATCCCCATTTCCATAGGTTGCCGTTTGACTCAATATATTTCCATATTTATCATAGGAATAATTAGTAGTCACGGCTTGAACGACTTTATTAGTTGTAGGCTCATACGTTTGTTCCTTGGTAGACGTTGCCTGATAAGTAAATGTTCCATATACGTCCGAATACTTTGTCAAGGCATTCGTATAATCAGACTGCACCAGTTTCCGATTCGTAGGAGCATAAATCTTTTCCACGCTTTTTATGGCCGCTTGATAATAAGTATCAGAGAACTCCTGTGTGATAGTTGTTTTTACAGAAGAGCTTTGATCATTCATGACCGTCTTCGTAAAGCCTAAAAATCCACGTCCGCGTTTAAAAACCTTTGCGTTTTCATAACTATACGAAATAGAGTTCATTCCACCGATGCCATTACTGACACTCACATTTGAAACTAATTTGAATGGAGCAGTAAAAGACATACAGTCATATTCAGAGACTGTAGCAGAGCCACCCGTTGGCAACGTTTTCGTATAAACAGAAGGATCTGTCATTTTCTTATAAGAAACAGAAGTCACATTTCCATGCGAATCAGTAACTGATTTCAGCAAATTCGACAAATCTGCTTTCGGCATATACAATTGATATCCTTTCCATGTAAAAGGAGTAGATACAACCAAAAAGCCTAATTTCCCATCTCCTCTTGTATCCAAAGGATAAAAACTCCATTTGTCTGAACCATACGTGTACACACTTGCATATTCTTTAAAATTCCGACCATTGTCATACCCTATAAAACATCTGAGAGCACTTAATTTGTCCGAAGTTTTATCAACAGCAAAAAAATCATCGCAACCATCGCCATTCAGATCACAAACATATATATCCTTAGAATACGTAGCAAACTTTTTGGGGAAATAATATCTTTCAAATTCGGCACCTGTAGATAACAAGGTCAACCATTCGTTCCATTCCGTATTATTCCAACCAGTTAATAACATATCGACTTTTCGATCGCCGTTAAAATCCCCGAAACTGATTTTATGTTTCTTTGTCGGTAAAGATCCAGTCCGGCTTCTATGCATAGAACCTCCTCCGTTGTTATCCAAATAATCATAACCGTCATCCCGCAAATTCATAATTTCAGCCAATCCGTCACCATCAAAATCCCAAACTTCAACTTGATCCCAACTCATGTCGGATAAAATTCGTCCGGTTGAAGTTGTTTTAAAAGCGGTCATAGTACCGGAGGAATAACCTGACATACAAATTTTATAATCCTCCAACCCGCTTTTATTTGTATAATAGACAAACAGATCCATCGCCCCATCACCATTGAAATCTGCAACCCGAACTCCATGAGGGCGGGATTCTGTCGTAACGGCAGGGCCTGCTTGAAAACCACTCCCCGTCCCGTAATAAACAAAATAATTATAATATGTAACCGAAGCCAGGCTTTCCGCCAAACCATCCAATAAAGAATCCCCGGCTGTAACAGTAGCTTCTTCATCACCGTTAAGGTTCTTTGTCACAGTTTCTCTACATGCCAGAAAATCAGTAATACCATCCCCATTAAAGTCTCCGGCTATTGGTTCCTTATATCTTTCCGGAAGAGTTCCACTTCCATAATAAGAAAGTTTATTTCCATCCGTATCAGCACAAAACAACTTCCAACCGGTCCAGTCTGCATCTTCCATCGGCGTAGCCAAAAGATCTGTTCTTCCGTCTCCGTTATAATCTCCCAAAGAAATATAGGCTTTATTTATATAAAGCTGGGCATTAGTCGATTGATCATAAATAACTTCTTCATGAGTATAATCTGTGTTTTTATACCAGTCGAATACAATCGGTTTAAGAGTCTCGTTATTCATACCAGTAACTGTCATCTTAGACAGAAGATAGGTAAAATCGTTTCCATCATAATTATAAGTCATGGAATATTTACGATATAAAGATGTACCATAATAAATTCCAATTTCACTTAACAATTTGCTTTCTTTAAACTTACTCCCTTGTATATAATTCAAATTGACATCATAACTACGACTCGTATATACGAATTTCACAGAGCAATAAGGTATACTGCTTACGTTACCGGTATAATCAATTTGTTTCAACCGAATTTCCCCATTAGCTTCATCTTTCTCGTACGTATATGTATAATAATTACCAATACGATCACTCACTTTATTAAGCATCCAAAACGCCACTTGATCTGTATGAGGTGCTTGGGCACACAATCGGGAGTCCGCAGTACTCCCATATTCCATAATCAACCCATCTTTTGTCCGAACTTCAAAATAAGCAGAAGATGTATTCGGAGAAAAAATCTTTATTTTAGAATAAGGATTCATCTCCGTTCTATATTGTTGTGTTGTCCCGTCATACATCAGACGATTACCGTCAAGCATGTATTTATCCGTATCATCAAACTCTATATCACTGATATAACCACTATGAAATACAGTCGTATTAGCTCGTGTGATAGAAGATATTGCAGAAAGAGAAAAACCTTTTCCCATGATGCCATCACCCGAAAAGCTATTATAAACAATCGATACGTCCGGTCTTAATCCTGCTATACCTGGAGGTAAATCAATCGGGATATTATAGGTCGCATTACCGACAGGCCCAATATCAAAAGACCCGGAGATATTGGATGTATTCTGGGCCAACCCATGCACAGAAACAACTATTGATAACAGTATATATATAATGTATTTATTCATAAGTTTATATCATCTGATTATATTATTGAACGGCCTTTGCCCGTCGTAAAGTCCTATTCCCCGCAGCATCATAGGTAAATTCAAAAACCAAAGGCTCTTCTTTCTCGTTAATACTCAAAACACCTCCCAGCAACACCTCGAATGAGCCATGCAAGACAACATATTCCGGTGCAGCAAGCGTCAAATTGCCTGTATTGGCAATCGTCACTCCCCGTACGACAAGCGAATCACACCCCGTGACAGACCGTACCGAAGAAACTGTCTGATTTTCAAAAGTATTCACACAAGAACGGGTTGAATAAACCCGCGTAGTATCTGTCGGCTCTGTGGCTTTCATCGAATTAGAAAAGGACAACAACAAAAATAATGACAGATATACGCTAAAGGACATGCAATTCTTCATACTGATTAATTTATATACTTCTTTAATATATCTGCCTTTTTTCCGTCAACAAAAAGAGCATAAATAAATGTTCCGTAACCAATCTCAGAAGAGTCTATTTCGACGATGCTGTTACTACCTGTCAGAACAACTTTCTTCAATAATCTTCCCGAGATATCAAATACTTGTAAATCGGCAGCTGTAAAAATTGCTGGCAATGTGTAAGAGACGGATGCGCCTGCCCGGTTAAACAATTTCGCTCCCTCCACCACGCTCACCTCTTCATTGGAAGTCGATCGAAGCATAGATTTGGTTTCAGCCGGTAAAAGACTTTGCAATGTTTCGATCTCTTTCTGCTGATCCTGAATAGTTTGCTGCATCTGCTTCAGACTTTCCACAATCAGAGGAATAAAGCCTATATAATCAATAGACATGATTCCTTTTTCATCTGTCTGAACCAATTCCGGCAATACTTTCTGGATATCCTGAGCCATAAAACCAATACGTTTGCGGTTCGCCTCTTCTTTTTCTCTCTGCTCTATTTCTTTTTTTATTCGCTCATTTCGCTGTTCTTTCTCTGTCAAAGCCGTATTGACTTCATTGGTAGCAGTTTCGGATGTTTCAGGAAACGCATTTTCTCCTGATTTACGATTGTTTTGAATCTCCGACAATCGGTAAGTATAAGACACTCCATCTACTCGTGACAGAATATCTATAGGATTCTCTATCGGCTGGATATTATCTTTCATCCGGGCATCAGATGTTATATTCACACCATTTACACGAAGATTGGTATTAAAAACAAAATTACTATTCTTGGCAGGATCATAATATGATATAACAGTACTTGCTTGATTTCCATAAGTCAAATAATAGCCTAATCTACCTTGAAACCACAACTGGTCTGAATCTGTATTTCCATATTCACCCCAAAAAGTATTCTTGGAATTAGTACCGAAATCTCCCAATGCTATAATGGCCCCAGTTCCAATATTATCTTTAGACCCAAGTACTAATAAAGAAGCCTGCTTTCCTTGATCTAAGCTTGGAATATTAGGCCCAGCCTGTACACGCCCATCCGACAAAACTCTCAACTGGGCATTCACATTGGAAAACAAACTGGCTAAAACGAAAAGCAAAAGAATTTTTATAGTTTTCATATCATTACTAATTACATATTATTACTTTTCTGATATTTGATTTGGCTCAGAAGAAATACTCACCTCAACCCAATACCACTTTCCTGTGTCAGGATTATAAACCCATTTACCTCCACTCTTTGCATTACCCCCTTTTAGAGTTAGCATTTCTGATTTCGTTAACTGTCTCATTTCTTTCGTATTTATTTTCCACAAAAGTCTAATAAAAGGTTTAGGCTGCATATAACAAAAACATCACATTTATATCACAAAAACATCATAAAGACAAAAAAAGCATTCTTTTATCACCAATTAATTCATAGATTTGTCATACATTTGAATCAAAGATCAGATTATTCTATACACTCATGAACCGAATAAGCATCATCTCTATAATCGGAATATTTACCTTATTGCTATCACAAGCATACTGGTTGAAAAACATGTATCAAAACCAAAAAGCAGAATATATTGAAATTGCAAATGATGTATTATCCCATAGTATAGATAATAAACTCCTTGTACGTTCCGGTCTTTTTGGAACACCTCAAAATCATTCAAGACCTAAATTAACGATTAAAAGTATGGATGAAATGACTCCGGAAGAAATCAAAAGCCACGAAGGAGACACCATCATTCTTACGACAGATTCTCAAAAAGATATGGAAATTGGGATTTCTACCATTTTTGCACAAAATGCCCAAGATGCTCTATTGGAAGAACAACCGTTCCCAATGAATTTATTAGATAGTATCATCAAAAATGAATTGCAAAAGAAGCTTCCATATTCGGCTTTTCTACTAAACTTATGCGATAAAAAAGGGAATATCCTGGATTCCAATTATAGTTCGTACAATCATAAACATCATACCATAACAGCCGTTCACACCATCGGGACAAAGGGGGAATTTTATATCAAAGCATTTATTGAAATTCAACCTCAAAAAATATTACAACAAATGCTTTACGCCCTAATCATATCATTCCTTATGACAATCATTATCTTCTATTGCCTGTATTACCAATTAATCGTCATCCGCCGTACCCGCAAGAAACTGCAACAGCAAGAACAAACCGTGCATGTGGCCATCCACGATCTGAAAGCGCCCCTCAACACCACTTACACCATTCTGGATTACATTTCCCAAAAAGAAACCGACAATACGCAAAAGTCTTTATTGCAGACCGGAAAAATTCAAGTTCGGAAACTGACTGAGACTATCGAATCCATGTTGGATGCCCACAAGAAAAAGCAAAATATCGAAATAAAGAATGTACAGGTCTGCCTACCAGAACTGATTGAACAGGTCAGACAGGAAGTCGCTCTTTTATTTCCGGCTAAAAAATATCAGTTCAAACTAAATAACCCAATTCCCATACATTATATATATACAGATCCCATTCGCTTGGAACGTAGCCTGCGCAACCTGCTCGAAAACGCATTGAAATATTCGGATGACGGAGTTCAGATAACAGTAATGCTATCACAAAAAGACAATCGATTTTCGATCGCCATACAAGACACAGGATGGGGAATCCCGCTAAAAGCGCAGAAAAAGCTCGGTAAAGAATACTACCGCGTCCGAACGGAAGGAAAAGACGTGCGAACCGGATATGGGTTGGGGCTTTGCAGCGTCAAACAACTGCTTCAGGAAGCAGGCGGAACTCTCACGTTGCATAGTAGCGAAGGAGCTGGGTCTGTCTTTACCATAACTTTCCCTGTATCGGAAGGAGAATAAAAGAAACTTTTTATCATTGCATTCTACAAAAACATAGTCATATAGACCGGAATATAATCGATTCCATTCTCCCTCTTATAATCCTTTGTATAAATCAGGTATTTGTTCATTATACGATCAGAATATTTAATACCAAACTGATCCAGCGACTTGTGAGACTTGTACCCAGAAGATTTTACCTCAATGGGAGATATCTTATGCTTGTCGGGGATGACAAAATCAATCTCATAATACTTCTTTCCTTCGGCATAAGGAATTGTATGGTAAAACAAGTTCTTTCCTGTTGCTTTCAGCATCTGAGCAATGACATTCTCGTAGACGTACCCTAAGTTTGTGCTAAGCTTGTCATTAAGCAATTTGTCATAAATGACGTTTTCTGTAATATCGTTATCTTTAAATGCAAGTGTTACGAATAGACCTGTATCCGATGCGTACATTTTGAAGTATTCTTCATTTTTCGTCAAAGCCAGACCAGCATTAGGGTCATCAGAATGAAATGCAACGTTTACCGTCATTGAATCCTCCATTTCCTTTATGATATTTATTACTCTTTCTACCTTTTCATCAGGAATGGTATTCCCCACCTGATAGCGTAATGTGTTTCTGCTTAACTGAGCAGGAATTGCATCAAACATTACTTTTGCCTTTCCAGACTCATCAATTTTCCCAAAATCCTCTTCATATAGAGCGATTATATCTCTTTTCGCCAAATCAACAGCTGAAAAATTGTTCGTTTTAATATATGCAGCAACAGCTTGAGGCATTCCGCCTACAAGCATATACAAACGAAAATCCCGCATAAGCTTACGGTGCACAGCATCTCCTAATGGCAACTTCTTTTCAAAAGCAGTACGCAATAACGGAATAGTCGCCGTATCGCCAAGTGCCCATCTGAATTCTTCATAATCCATAGGGAACATATTTACTTTTGTCTCTTCACTCGGAATGATTATATCGCGACTCTTTGATCTGACGGATATTAACGAACCTGTCTCAATATAATCATATCGATGATCTTTCACCAAATGCTTGATGGCTTGTCTTGCCAGTGGTTGCAACTGTACTTCATCAAAGATTATAACAGATTCTCTCTCATGCAATTGTACTTGATAAATAAATTGCAACCTCAAAAACAGATAATTCAAGTCAGAAATATCATTGAATAAATCACTTACCTCTTTGGATACTTTTGAGAAGTCAATCAGAATATATGATTTGTATTCATTACGAGCAAATTCCTCCGATATTGTGGATTTACCGATACGTCTGGCACCTTGTATCAATAATGCGGTATCACCATTGCGCTCAGATTTCCATTTGAGCATAGTATCGTACATTTTCCTTTTGAAATAAATCATATTATCTTCCATTGTCTACAATTTTATTGACAAAAATAGCCCCAAAAGGCATTCCCACCAAATTTAGAACTACGAAAATGCCGGTATCCACCAATTCTTTTTCTGTATTTTGCCGGTATCCACTAATTCTTTGCCAATTCTGGTGAATAATCAGGGGGGCTTATTGTACAAAATTTCTTTTCAAAGCCCCAAAACGCCCCCGAAAGCAAACAAATGTTAATCATGTTTTTCAGCCTCAAAAAGGGACTTTTTCCTCTTTTTCGGGAGTTCTTTGCCATTGCGACCGTCCTCTTCGCCATTATGACCGTCTCAATAGGTAGTGCACTCGGCAGCCCGCAAAGATTTAGACGGTCGTAATTGAGATTTGGACGGTCGTAATTGAAAAGAGGACCGTTTTCAGGGCAAAAAACCACCAAAATTTCCTTTGGATATTTGAAGCGCGGTCCGTTTTATTTTGCTACAAGCGATTCTCCGGGAGTTAAGGTTTATCACTTTGTCAGTCTTTTCGCCTTTCAGCAATCGAACTGCACGCTTTTTGTAATGTTCCCGGCATCTCACTCCGCCTGTTGTCAAAAAAGAGAGGTGAAACGATGAAAAAAGTCAATCAAAAATGGATCAACTTTTCGGACGAAATAGAAAAATGGCCGGAAAAGGGGGTTATTGTATCATTTAACAATTAACAAAAGCTATTCATACCGGACTTGAAAGTAACCCAAAATTGCTTTATAGTTATCTTGCGCAGTAAGCCACGATACACTATGCTATCGGCAAGTTTTACGCCAAAAACCGCCTTAAATACAGCGATTCTTACCGGTATCGGCAAGAATCGCATTTATTATCTTTTCTGAACACCGCTTCTTATTTCTCAAAACAGGCATCAAAAGCATGGGCCGACGGTTCGAAATCGACTTGCTTCACAAAAGCACAGGATTCGCGGGCACCATGCTCACGATCCATGCGGCTGTCTTCCCACTCGACTGAAAGCGGTCCCTGGTAGCCGATATCGTTCAAGGCACGGATAATCTCTTCGAACTGGATTTTACCACGTCCCAGACTGCGGAAATTCCAAAAGCGGCGGGCGTCGCCAAACGTCGAATGACCACCGAAAACACCGATCTGCTTAGGCGTATCGCTCCAATACACATCTTTCATGTGAACGTGGAAAATACGGTCGGAAAACTGATTGATAAAATCAACATAATCAACGCTCTGGTACCCCAGATGGCTCGGGTCATAATTGAAACCGAAAGCCGGATGGTAATTGACTGCCTCAAGCGCTTTCCGGGCAGAATAGGTATCAAACGCAATCTCGGAAGGATGGACCTCAAGAGCAAAACGAACTCCCAACTCCTGGAACGCATCCAGAACCGGTATGAAACGCCGTGCAAAATCAGCATATCCTTCATTTATCATTTCATCGGAAACAGGCGGAAAAGAATAAAGCCATTGCCAGATCGAACTGCCGGTAAAACCGGCTACGACATCCAAACCTAACATTTTAGCGGCACGGGCAGCCTGGATCATATATTCGGCTGCACGCTGGCGAATACCTTCGGGATCACCATCTCCCCAGATACAATCGGGCAATATCGATTTATGGCGTTGGTCTATGTTATCGCAAATAGCTTGGCCGATCAGATGGTTAGAGATACAAAACAGTTTCAAACCATATTTATCAAGCATAGCCTTGATACCCTGATAATACTCGGGATCTGTCCTCCGAACATCCAAATGGGAAGGCAAACCCAACTCTACACCATCAAAACCAAATGATTTTGCTTTTTCACAAACAACTTCCAGCGGGAGATCTCCCCACTGCAGCGTACATAATGTTACAGGACGTGCCATGTTTCTCTTTATTTTTAAGGTTACTACATTGTGTCTATTCGACAAATATAAAATTTCTTTTTAAATTTATCTGCAAATATTTTTTATTTCTAAAGTTTTATGTTTCCTTTGCTTCCGTTAGAAACAACAAAAAGCTTAGCTATGAAAAGAGAAGTGTTATATGCACTTGCCTGTGTGCTTTACCTGACAGGCTGTAGTAACAATCCCTCACTCGAGGAAGTCGTTAATCCGGAAAAAGAAATTTATCCCGTCCAATTCAGTATTCAAATGGAAAAAGAAGTCGTGTCTTTTCCCGCCACCCGCAGTATGCCCGATAATACAATACCGGAACCATCGGTGTCAAAAGCAGAGGGAGATAAAGAATTGAAGGAGTTATGTACTACTATCGAATATGCTGTATATCAAAAGACGGAAGAAGGGGATGCGCCCGTTTACGTCAAAAACAAACAATTCGTTTGCGATGCCTCAGACAAAGATATCGACTTCGGTATTGTCTACGACAGCCTGCCACAAGGGGATTATACATTTTATTTCCTGGCACATAACTCAAAAACGGCAACATTATCCAATTCCATTTTCTCTTTCGATAACGTTTCCGATACATTCTACGGAGCACTGCCCCTAAAAATAGGAGCTGCCGATGAAATCAATGAAGACATTACTCTGGAGCGCATTGTCAGCCGCATTGAATTTATGGCTACCGACCCGGTTTCCGATGGGCTCAAACAATTCGACATGGAGATCGACGGGGTAGCCAATCAGCTGGACATCACAACCGGCTTGGGGATCAAGACATTGGAAAAACAAACCCTTTCATATGTATTCAAGAGCGAAGACATTGGGATAGTAAACAAAACGCATTCTTTCTACACCTTCATTCCAGCGACCGACAACAAAATATCCGTCCACCTCTCCGCCATCGCCCAAAGCGATGAACTGATCCGTGAGCGGCAAATCGACAATATCCTACCGGAACAAAACAAAATCATCCGCTACAAAGGCCGCCTCTACAGCCGTTCAGAATCCGACGACACCTTCCAGATCAGCATTTTCAATAATGGGGAATGGGGAGAGGAAAAGGAAGAGGAGTTGCCGGAATGAGTAGAGAAACATCCTTTTAAAGCTCTTGATTAGAAGTTTTCTAAAAAAAGTTGCTCAACTGATAAACTTATTCTATATTTGCCATGAAAAGAAAGATTATTGCATATGAAAATTATTACAAAGACTTTTTCGATACATTGAATAAAGGCGCACAAGAAAAGGTTTTGTATGGTTTACTCATGCTAAAAACTCAGGATAGATTACCCGCTAAATATGTGAAGTCTATCAAAGATAGTTTATTCGAGCTTAGAATAGAGTGGCAAAGTAATATTTATCGGATTTTCTTTTGTTTTGATGAAGGGCAGATTGTCGTTTTATTCAATGGCTTTCAAAAAAAAGCACAAAAAACCCCAGCAAGTGAAATAAAACAAGCTTTAAAATTAAAGAAAGAGTATTATGAGCGAAAAAGAGCTAAAAATATTTGATGTCGATGCACAATTAGATGCAGTATTTGGCAAAGAAGGAACTCCGGAGCGTAGAGCTGCTGAAGATAGAGCAAACGCTTTCTTTACTGGGCAAATAATTGAGGAAGCCAGGAAGAAAGCCAACATGACACAAGCTGAGCTCGCTGAAAAGATCGGAACAAATAAATCTTATATTTCCCGTGTCGAAACAGGAAGGACAGAGCCAAAAGTGTCAACTTTCTATCGCATTGTCTCAGCTTTAGGATTTACTGTGGAATTAATTCCAGCTATGTAGACATTCGCAAAGCAATCGACAAATGCCCTTTCATACAGTTTTTATTCATATCTTTGTTCCTTGAATATAAATGTAGGGACTATGATTAAGAAAAACATACTCAGTTTTCTGCTACTGTTGTCAGTATTCTGTTTATTCAACAGTTGTGAGGATGATCCGTATTACGATGACTACGGTTGGGCAACCGATGCTTTATGCAATAATACTTGGGTGGATTTTTATACAAACTATGATGGATACGAATGTGAGCAACGGCTTGACTTCTATGATGATCATACGGGAGAGGATTTTACAATTATCTATTATCCCAATGGTATGACCGACGAACTGAAAACAAGTTTTTACTGGGATTGGGAAGACAACTTTTTTGATTCTTTCTATGTAGAGTATGCAAATGGGACTGATTATTACGAGGATGTCCGAATTAGCGACAGATATTTAAAATGCCTCCTCAATGGAGATCGGGTTACATTCGAACCATTCTACTGGTAACAAAAAAGGCAATCATTTTCTGATTGCCTTTTTTGTTACCAGTAGCTCCGCCGAGAATCGAACTCGGATCTAAAGTTTAGGAAACTTCTATTCTATCCGTTGAACTACAGAGCCCTTTTTGTTGTAAGTGCGGGCAAAAGTATAACCTTTTCCGCAAACTGGCAAGTATTTGGAGGAGCAATCTGTTAATCAAACAGACTTTGCATGACCGACAGGGACTTTATTTCGGGGAAATCCGGCAGGTGCAAACGATAATATTCAAGAATACGGCTGATGACGTTCACACGGTCTTGACGGGAAAAAGAATATAAGGACATATTTTCAAAACTAATCTTCAGCAACCGGGCAAAGACCACGCTTTCCTCCCGGTTCAGATAATGGCGGTGCATCGGAATTTGCTCGACAAACACACCGTTCAGCATATCAAAACAGGAACCTGCCACATACGAATCCGCATTCGGATAAATCCCCATATAATATAAAAGCCGAAGCAAAAACACCAGATGGAAATTCGCCACCCCTTTATCCGACAGTTCCAACAGCTGTATCGACTCATACAGATATTCAAAAAGCCGCGAATCCGGTTCCGTCTCCTTCACCACCCGGAAAAGGACTTCGGACAGGAAAAGCGCAAGCACGTTCTTGACCGGATTACAAAACACTTCCGTAAGCGGATAACAAAGTTTCGTTTCACGAATGCGGTGCAAATCACGTTTATTCAGATGCTCGACTTCCATTTCCACAACCGAAAGAGGCATAAAGAGCGCTTTCGAGACAGGCGACTTCTTTCCCCGGCTACGGGCAACCAGATAAGAAGCACGTCCGAAAGCCTCCGTGTACATATATATAATAGAGTACTTATCGTTATATGGAATGGAATGCAGGACAATCCCACGCGTTTTACACAACATATCACTGTTATTTGGATAACAAAGTTACAACATTTTCCTTTTCCGCTTTGTTTTATTACATAACAAACTACTAAATTATAAAGTACATATAAATATGCAGGAACTTACGCTTACCACTCCGTCGTTGCTCTTCTCGGCAGTCTCGCTTATCCTTCTGGCTTACACAAACCGGTTCATTTCGTATGCGAGCCTTGTGCGTACGTTAAAAGAAAAGCACCAGCAGACACACGATCCGAAAAATGTCGCACAGATTGCCAACCTCCGGAAACGGTTGTATCTGACGCGTTCCATGCAAATATTGGGACTGCTCAGTCTGCTCTTTTGCGTGATATCGATGTTTTTCATCTACATCTCTTGGCAAATCATCGCAGCTTGGATATTCGGAGTCGGACTCTTGCTATTGGCCGCCTCGCTATGCGTATGTATCTGGGAAATAAACATTTCAGTCAACGCATTGGAAATTCACCTGCAAGACATGAGTTCGAAATAGATGTTAAATGCGAAAGATTCTATATATTTTCCCTTCAAATATTTTGCCAGTTTAAAGAGAACATCTATCTTTGCACTCGCAATCGGGAAATCAACAATCCCAGAGAGCTGAAAGTGAGAACTTTGACAGGATGGCCCGTTCGTCTATCGGTTAGGACGCAAGATTTTCATTCTTGAAAGGGGGGTTCGATTCCCCCACGGGCTACAATAAACAGGATTAAAGAATAAATAAAGAGAATAGCTAACAATGGCAAATCACAAGTCATCTATTAAGAGAATCAGACAGACCAACGCAAAGCGTCTGCATAACAGATATTATGCAAAGACTGCAAGAAATGCAATGAAGGTTTTGCGTGCTACTGAAGACAAGAACGAAGCTCAGGCTCTGTATCCGAAGGTGTGCTCTATGTTGGACAAGCTTGCTAAAAAACACATTATTCACAAGAATAAGGCCGGCAACTTGAAATCCAAATTGGCAAAACACGTTAACGGACTGGCATAATAAAGGTATTATACTTTATATAGTATAAAGCCGGACTAATCAATCAGCCCGGCTTTTTTAAACCCGCCGGCCCGTTCGTCTATCGGTTAGGACGCAAGATTTTCATTCTTGAAAGGGGGGTTCGATTCCCCCACGGGCTACCTTTTAGAAAGAGACAAAGTTGAACTTTGTCTCTTTTTTTGTTATATCTCCACATTTGACTATTTTCACACTATCCATACCTTCTAAGTCAATTATTTTCACTATATTTGTTAGCTTTTTTAGACAGACAGATAATTACAGATTTTAAACGATAAAGACTCATGAGTGAAGAAATTAAGAATACTTCTACAGAGTACTCTGCGGACAGTATTCAGGTACTTGAAGGGTTAGAGGCAGTGCGTAAAAGACCGTCCATGTATATTGGCGATACCAGCGAAAGAGGCCTGCACCATTTGGTATACGAAGTTGTTGACAACTCTATTGATGAAGCATTAGCCGGATACTGTTCCCGAATAGAAGTAGTGATAAACGAAGACAATTCCATCTCGGTAACAGACGACGGCCGTGGTATCCCGGTAGATATTCATGAGAAAGAAGGCGTCTCTGCGCTTGAAGTTGTATTGACCGTTCTCCATGCAGGAGGTAAGTTCGACAAAGGCTCTTACAAGGTATCCGGAGGTTTGCACGGCGTAGGTGTATCCTGTGTAAACGCACTTTCCACTTACCTGAGAGCAGAAGTCCGCCGCGACGGAAAAATCCACATGCAGGAATTTGCTTGCGGCAAGCCGCTCCATCCCGTCGAAGTGATCGGCGAAACTGACACGACAGGAACAAAGATCATGTTTAAGCCGGACGGAAGTATCTTTACCGTAACAGAATATAAATATGAGATTCTGGCTACCCGCCTGCGTGAGCTCGCCTTCCTGAATGCAGGTATCACGCTTACCCTGACAGACAAACGCGTCACGAAAGAGGACGGCAGCTATAAATCCGACACATTCCATTCGGATGAAGGATTGAAAGAATTCGTCCGCTACGTCGACCGCTCCAAAGAGCAGCTGATCCCGGACGTGATCCACATCACAACGGAAAAACAGGGTATTCCGGTAGAAGTGGCCATGACGTATAACACCTCGTTTAACGAAAGCGTATTCTCGTATGTAAACGATATCAACACCATAGAAGGAGGTACGCACCTGTCCGGTTTTCGCCGCGGTTTGACCCGTACGCTGAAAAAGTATGCGGACGACTCCAAACTGTTGGAAAAGGCTAAGGTTGAAATCTCCGGTGACGACTTCCGCGAAGGTCTGACAGCCGTTATCTCGATCAAGGTAGCGGAACCCCAGTTTGAAGGGCAGACCAAGACGAAATTAGGAAACAACGAAGTGACCGGCGCGGTAGACCAGGCGATCGGCGAAGCATTAGGCTATTACTTGGAAGAACATCCGAAAGAAGCCAAGGTAATTGTCGACAAGGTAATCCTGGCAGCCCAGGCACGCCAGGCTGCCCGTAAGGCACGCGAACTGGTACAACGCAAATCGCCGATGACAGGCGGCGGTCTTCCCGGCAAATTGGCTGACTGTTCGTCCAAAGATGCTGCCCTTTGCGAGTTGTTCCTCGTCGAAGGGGACTCTGCAGGCGGTACAGCCAAGCAGGGACGCGACCGTAACTTCCAGGCAATCCTGCCGCTTCGCGGTAAGATCCTGAATGTGGAAAAAGCAATGGACCACAAGATATTCGAAAGCGAAGAAATCCAGAACATCTTCCGCGCAATGGGTGTGACCATCGGAACCGAAGACGACCCAAAGGAACTGAACCTGAGCAAACTGCGCTACCATAAGGTGATCATCATGACCGATGCCGATGTGGACGGAAGCCACATTGCCACTCTGATCCTGACCTTCTTCTTCCGCCGCATGCGTGCGTTGATCGAAAACGGATATGTTTATCTGGCCACTCCTCCCCTCTACTTGTGTAAGAAAGGTAAGATCGAAGAGTATTGCTGGACAGACCAGCAACGCCAGGTATTCATTGACAAATATGGCGGAGGTAATGAAAACCAGATTCATACACAGCGCTACAAAGGTTTGGGAGAAATGAACGACCACCAGTTGTGGGACACGACCATGAACCCGGAAAACCGTACGCTGAAGCAGATCACAATCGACAGCGCAGCCGAAGCAGACCAGATATTCTCCATGCTGATGGGTGAAGACGTTGGCCCGCGCCGCGAGTTTATCGAAGAGAATGCTACATATGCGAATATTGATGCTTAAAGAATCCCATGGGCATGCAATTTCAGTTGGATGGGCATGAAACTAAAATTGCATGCCCATCCGACAACTTCTTCATAATTCATAATTCATAACTCATAATTCTATGAAAGTCCGTCGTCCGAATTTAGAGGCCCTCTACAGGGAAGTTGATCATTATATACCGAAAAAAGAACGTCTTCAACCTCCCCGCATAGGAATATCCGCTAACCGGAAAGACGGACTTTCATGTATAGCCGAAACGTATGTACAGGCAGTCTTGAAAGCCGGAGGCGCTCCGGTTTTAGTTCCCGTAATCACGGATATCGAAGCATTGACGGCTATCATTAACGGACTGGACGGATTGGTCATGAGCGGCGGCGGCGACATTAACCCGCTTTACATGCAGGAAGAACCGATCCCGGCTCTGCAGGATGTGGACAGCTATCGGGACGAATACGACTTGATTCTGCTCCGCCTGGCTACGAACCGCCAACTGCCCGTTATGGGAATATGCCGTGGCCACCAGATACTGAATGTAGCATTCGGCGGTGGTGTCTATCAGGATATCCACTCCCAACACGAGCAAAAACTGCTGAAACACAGCCAGACGCTTCCCCGTGAGCAGGCATCCCATTCCGTCACGCTCAGCGACAGCACTTCCAAGCTCAGCGCCATGCTGGACGGAGCGCCGGAACTCTTGGTCAACTCTTTCCACCATCAGGCCATCAAAGAACCTGCGCCCGAATTTGTCGCGACGGCAACAGCTCCCGACGGTATCAACGAGGCGATGGAACATCCCGAAAAGGAGATATTCAGCGTACAATGGCATCCCGAAGCAATGGCGGCTAACGACGACGAACAGATGTTGAAACTATTCAGGCATCACGTCGAATCATCCCGTCTCTTCAAAGAAGCCAAACGCATCCACCACCGGAACGTGACGCTCGATTCGCATACCGACACCCCGATGATTTTCCCGGGCGAGTTCAACATCGGCCATAAAGAAGGCGGCAAAGTAAATCTTCCCCTTATGGAAGAGGGATTGATAGATGCAGCCATCATGGTCGCTTACATCCCGCAAGGGCCGAGAGACGACGCATCGTTGCAGAAAGCAACCGACTACGCGACAAATCGCCTGCAGGAAATACACCGGCAGATGGATATAAACCGTCCCCGTATGTGTATCGCCTATACGCCTCAGGAAGTACACGTTCTGAAAGCAGCCGGCAAAAAAGCAATCATGCTGGGCCTGGAAAACGGATACGCCATCGGCAAAGACCTCGAAAACATCACCCGCTTCCGCGACATGGGTGTTTCCTACATAACCCTTTGCCACAACGGGAATAACGATATCTGCGACTCGGCAAGAGGCGAAGCGGAATGGAACGGACTAAGTCCTTTCGGGAAAGATGTGATCCGCAAGATGAATGAACTCGGCATACTGGTCGATATTTCGCACGCCGCAGAAAGCACGTTCTACGATGCGTTGGAAACCAGTGCCTACCCGATTATCGCCTCCCATTCTTCCGCCCGTGCACTCTGCAATCATCCCCGCAACCTGACGGACGAACAGTTGAAAGCGCTGGCGGCACAAGGCGGCGTGGTACAAGTATGCCTCTACAAAGGATTTATCAATGAAGACGCCGAAAAGGCATCCTTGAGCGATGCTATCCGCCACATCACCCACATTGTCGACTTGATCGGAATCCACCATGTAGGCATCGGTTCGGACTTCGACGGAGACGGTGAACTGATCGGATGCCGCGCCAGCAACGAGTTGATAAACATCACTGTCCGCCTGATCAAAGAAGGCTATACGGAAAACGACATTGCCAAAATATGGGGAGGCAACCTGTTGCGTGTCATGAACAAAGCGCAATCCGCCTCTAACAATAAGATATAAACGACAAGATATGACTAAACTGATTTTATTATTATGCACGATGGCCCTGTTTGCATGCGGTCAGAAAGGTTCCAGTGAGACGACGGAACCCGCGACGGAAGTAAAGAAAACGACGGCGGCATCGGCACCTTCTTTTGATGCCGACAGTGCTTATTCGTATGTGGATAAACAGGTCTCATTCGGCCACCGGGTTCCTAACACGCCGGCACACAAGGCTTGCGGTGACTATTTAGTATCCGAACTGAAACGTTTCGGCGCACAGGTCTACGAACAGGAAATGACACTCACCGCCTACGACGGGACTCCGTTGGAATCGCGTAACATTATCGGCGCCTACAACCCGGAAAGCAATAAGCGCATGATCCTTTTTGCCCATTGGGACACACGTCCTTATTCAGATCATGATCCCGATCCGGCCAACCACCGTAAGCCGCTCGACGGAGCAGACGACGGGGCGAGCGGTGTAGGCGTCCTGCTGGAAATCGCCCGCCAATTCAGTATGAAAGCACCTAACATTGGCGTGGACATCATCTTTTTCGATGCGGAAGACTACGGAACGCCCGAATTTGCAAAAGAAAAATACAACGATACCAGCGACACCTGGTGCCTCGGCAGCCGCTTCTGGGGCAAGAACCCGCATAAGCCGAACTACAAAGCCGAATTCGGCATCCT
Source organism: Parabacteroides sp. AF48-14 (assembly GCF_003477465.1). NCBI lineage: Bacteria > Pseudomonadati > Bacteroidota > Bacteroidia > Bacteroidales > Tannerellaceae > Parabacteroides > Parabacteroides sp. AF48-14. The sequence goes on along the minus strand of NZ_QUDI01000007.1, from coordinate 70,701 downwards.
GCTCGACATGGTCGGAGCCAAAGACGCAGTGTTCTATAAAGAATATATCTCCATGCGCTATGCCGCCCGCTATGTGGACGAAGTATGGGAAGCGGCTCGTAATCTCGGTTACGGCAAATACTTTATCAATGCAAGCGGTGGCGGCGTAACCGACGATCACGAAGCGGTAATCGAAGAGACCGGCATCCCTTGCCTGGACATTATCAATTATGACCCGCAGTCGGATAAAGGTTTCCGCGACCATTGGCATACGCAGAACGACAACATGGGCAATATAGACAAAAACGTACTGAAAGCTGTCGGCCAGACAGTGCTCGAAGTAGTGTATAACAGGTGAAAGTTGAAAATTAAAAGTTAGATAGTAAGATGACAATCAATGAACTTCAGGACCAGGTAATCGAAGAGTTTTCAGACTTCGACGACTGGATGGACAAGTATGCGTTACTGATAGACCTCGGTAACTCGCTTCCCCCTTTGGAGGAAAAGTACAAAACCGAAAGCAACCTGATAGAAGGTTGCCAGAGCCGCGTTTGGTTGCAGGCAGATTACGTTGACGGCAAAATCTTGTTCAAAGGCGAGAGTGATGCGGTGATCGTAAAAGGGATCGTCTCCCTGTTGATCAACATTATTTCCGGCCATACCCCGCAGGAAATACTGGATGCCGACCTCTATTTCATCGAAAAGATCGGCCTCAAAGAACACCTTAGCCCCACCCGCTCGAACGGCTTGGTCTCCATGGTCAAACAAATGCGCATGTACGCATTAGCTTTCCGGACAAAGGAACAGGCATAAACAAAAACATTATTTAGATATCCCAACTGTTCAACCCTTCACCTTTTCCTGCATAAACATTGATTTATATGTGGCAGGAGCGGGTGAAGGGTTTTGCTCTAAATAATACTCATTTCATTTGCTTAAATGTCATTTATAAATTACCTTTGCTCAATGAAAAAAGCAAGAGAAGTCATTACATACAAATCTTACTTTGATGATTTCTTTAGAGAACAATCTCCTAAGGTCAGAACTAAAATCATTAAAGTATTAGATATTATTGAGCAGATAGACCGTATCCCTATCACTTACTTAAAGTATATTGAAGGTACTGACGGCTTGTTTGAAATTCGAGTACAGTTAGGAAATAATATATTCCGTATCTTTTGCTTTTTTGATGGCAACAAATTGGTCGTTCTTTTAAGTGGCTTTCAAAAGAAAACACAAAAGACACCAGCTGACGAAATTAACAAAGCTGTACGCTTAAAGAATGAATATTATAACGAAAAAGAGAAGGAGAATAAAATATGAATACAACATCATTAGATCAGATAAAGGATCGTTATTATGGCGAAGTGGGAACTCCGGAACGCAATCAACTTGAAAGGGATTTGGAATCTCTTCGCATTGGTGTAAAGATCAGGGCCGCACGTGAAAAACAAGCAATGACACAAGCTGAACTTGCTGAACGTGTAGAGAAAAAGCGTTCTTTTATTTCAAAAGTCGAGAACGATGGCGGTAATATTACCCTCAAAACACTCTATGATATAGTTGAGCGTGGATTAGGCGGTAAGCTTAAAATTGAGGTCCAACTATAAGACAATTGACTTCCAACGGCTGACACTCGGAATCTTTCCGTACATTAATGATATTTAACCGCTGCAAAGTATTCGTATCCTATTTATTTGGATAGATTTGCGAAAACATCGTAATCTATTCAATTTGATAATACCATGAAGAAAACAAGCATCCTTTTATTTGCTCTCCTACTCACATTAGCGGGATGCAGCGGTGGCAAGCAATCAGCAGGCGACCTGATTACCGTTGACATTACGAAAAACCTTTCTCATAAAAAGGAACTTATTCTTCAGGATTTTATGGACGTGGAGTATATTCCATTGGAAACAAATGACGAGTTTATTAATCAAGGTTTTGTTCAAGCTATTGGCAAGAAAAACATAATAATAAAAAACCGGAACAGTGACGGAGATATTTTCATCTACGACAGATCAGGCAAGGCAGTAAGAAAGATTAATCATAAAGGACAAAGCGGCGAAGAATATTCGTTCATTTTAGGAATAGTATTAGATGAAGATAACAATGAAATGTATATCAATAGCCATTACGAAAGAAAAATGCTCGTCTATGATTTAGAAGGGAATTTCAAAAGAAGTTTTACATACGCTGAAAACACGGATAATTCTTTCTATACTGAGATATCCAATTATGATAAAGGCCAGCTGATTTGTAAAAGTGAATACAGTAAAGAAACAGGATTTAACCTTATATCCAAACAGGACGGGAGTATTACCAAAGAAATAAAAATACCTTATAAAGAGAAGAAAGTGTTAGCACAAACTTTAGAAGATAAAGAGAATAACAGTATGAGATGGGTATCGCCAGGCGCTTATTCCACATTAATACCTCACAATGACAATTGGATTCTGTCAGAACTATCATCTGATACCGTATATACCTTTTTGCCAGATCAGAACTTGCGACCATTTCTGGTAAGGAGTCCGTCTATTCAAACCATGAACCCTGAAGAGTTTCTTATTTTCAGATTAATTTCCGATCGCTATTATTTCATGGAAACCATAAAGAATGCATGGGACTTCAGTGAAGGGAAAGGCTTTCCAAGAACTTTTCTGATGTACGACACACAGGAAAAGGACTTTTTCAAATATAATGTTTACAACGGTGATTATTCTGTTAAAAAAGAAGTCTATATGAATGCTTTCAGAATCGCTAATAGCGAAAACGAGCTATGGTGTCCTTTAGAAGCATCCGAACTTATTGAGTCTTATAAGAAAGGAAGGCTGAAAGGGAAATTGAAAGATATAGCTGCAACATTAAACGAGGAATCAAACCCGGTAATCATGTTGATAAAACAAAAATAATAATATACGGAACAGATAATATAAACTAAGATAATATAATGAAAAGAGCAAACATCCTTTTAACCGCTCTCCTGCTCACATTAGCGGGATGCAGTGGTGGCAAGCAATCTGCAGACGATCTGATTACCATTGACGTTTCGAAAAGCTATCCTAAAAAAGAACTGATTCTTCAAGATTTTATGGATGTAGAATATATTCCGCTGGAAACCAATGACGAGTTTCTTACACAAGGGGCAGTACAGGATGTAGGAAAAGAATACTTATTGGTGAAAAACAGAAATAATGACGGGGACATCTTTATTTTTGACAGAAAAACCGGTAAAGGAGTAAGGAAGATAAACCGGCAAGGACAAGGGGCGGAAGAATATACAAGGATTAATGGGATGATTCTCGATGAAAGTAATAGTGAAATATTCGTAATATCGATGGGGAATAAAATCTTAGTTTACGATCTTTACGGACAATTCAAACGGTGTTTGAATCTTGATCGGGAAGTGTCATCTGTTTTTGATTATGACAAATCTAATTTGATTGGCTACGACATGTCGGATTATCATAATAAAGGAAAAGATAGAAGCAAATCGTACCATGTCATTATATCAAAACAGGATGGAAGTATCACCCGGGAAATCTTTATTCCTTTTAAAACGATCAACACACCGATTGTGACTAATGGGGATGGATTTGTAGCAAATTATTCTTACCAAATACGCCTGAGCCACGGCAAATGTACACTTATTGAAACATCAGCCGATACTTTGTATAACTATGCACCAGATGGGACATTAAGTCCCTTTATTGTAAGAACGCCTTCTGCACAGGCCATGACACCTGAAGTTTTTCTTTATATGGGTATTTATACCGACCGTTATTACTTTATGGAAGCCGTTAAAAATGTATTTAACTTCGAAAAGGGTAACGGATTCTTTGCGGATGTATTGATGTACGACAAGGAAGAAAAAGCCATCTATCAAGTAACTGTATGCAATGGTGATTATGCAGAAAAAAGACCTGTAGCCATGACAGCGAAACCTATTAATCGCGACGTCGAAAACGTCACCAGCTTAAATGCATCCCAGCTTGTCGAGATTTACAAGAAAGGCCAACTGAAAGATGGCAAATTGAAAGAAATCGCCTCAAGGTTGGATGAAGAAGACAATCCGGTAATCATGTTGATAAAGCAAAAGAAATAACATACGAATCAGCAAATATAAACTATAAAGAAAATAATGAAGAAAGCAAACATTCTTTTAATAGCCACCCTGTTCGCAATGGCGGGATGCAACGGTGGCAAGCAAGCGGCAGACGACCTGATCACCGTTGACGTTACAGCCAATTATCCGGAAAAAGAACTGGTTCTACAAGATATTATGGATGTGGAATATGTTCCTTTGGAAACAACGGATGAATTTGTAACTAAAGGGGTTGTGAAAGCTATCGGTAAGGATATCTTATTGGTAACGAACCAAAATGACGGGAATATTTTTGTTTTTGACAGAAAGACCGGTAAAGGTTTGAAAAAGATCAACCGTATGGGGCAAGGCGGCGAAGAGTATTCATTCGCCACCTACATCGCCCTGGATGAAGATAAAGGGGAAATGTTTGTCGCAGACTATGGAACAAAGAAAATATTGGTGTACGACCTGTCCGGGAACTTTAAGAGAAGTTTCAAATATGCAGACACCAGCCATTATGACGATCTGTTCAATTATGACAAGGACCATTTGATCAGTTATAAGAAATATTGGACACCGAAAGAAAGCGAGCAGGCATGCCATATCCTTATTTCCAAGCAAGACGGCAGCATCGCCCGTGAAATCCGGACCCCGTCCAAAGAAATGGAAACGCCGGTCGTGACAAAAGATGAATTTGTTATCGCACCTGAATTCCATCTAACATTCCCCAACCATACGGATTGGTCACTTGTAAACACATCGTCCGATACCATCTACCGCTATTTGCCGGATGGCAACATAAGCCCCCTGATCGCACGGACTCCTTCCATACACGCAATGGAAACGAAAATCTTTCTCTTCCCCACCGTCATTACCGACCGCTATTATTTCATGCGAACCATGAAGAAAGAAGTGGACTTCAAAACGTTTAAAGGATTCCCGAGTACCGACTTGGTATATGATAAACAGGAAAATGCCCTGTTCCAATATACTTTATACAATGCCGATTATTCGAACAAGCAGCAAGTATCATTGGGACTAAACTTCAATGGCATTGTCAATCAGGAGATCGCAACCTGCCAATCTTTAGAAGCGGCAGATCTAATCGAGGCCAACGAGAAAGGCCACCTGAAAGGCCGGTTGAAAGAAATTGCCGCCGGATTGGATGAGGAAGCAAATGCCATAATCATGCTGATAAAATATAGACAAAAGTAACTTATTAATCCATAAAGTCATGAGAAGAGTAAACTATCTTTTAATCGTCACCCTGTTTGTTATAGCAGGATGTACTGATGACAAACAAGCGGCGGATGATCTGATCACTGTTGATGTTACAGTAAACTATCCGAAGAAAGAACTGGTTCTCCAGGACTTTATGGATGTGGAATATATTCCACTCGAAACAAAAGATGGTTTTATCACGATGGGTTGGGTACATGCAATCGGCAAGAAAGTCATCATTGTCAGAAACAGGAATCGCAATACTGATGGAGACATCTTTATCTTTGACAGAAACGGCAAGGGAGTAAGAAAGATCAACCGTTTAGGTCAAGGCGGCGAGGAATATCAGTTCCTTTTGGGAATTACCCTGGATGAAGGCAACGATGAGATCTTCGTCAATGACCACTGGAGAAAAAAAATCTTTGTGTATGACTTGTTCGGTAAATTCAAACGGAGTTTCGACCACCAGCGGGGCAGGTATGGAATGGATATATATGACTTCGACCGGGACAACCTGATTTGCTGTGCGAACAATATAGATGAAGAAAACTCAAATGCGTTTTTAGTTATATCAAAACAGGACGGAAGTATCACAAAAGAAATCTCGATTCCTGATAAAAAGGAAGTTACGTCGTTGGTGTTTTCGCCAGACTACAGCTATGTAATGGCAATCCGTAACCGGACATTGGTTCCTCAGGGCAACAGCTGGATGCTTATGGAAGACGCATCCGATACAATATATACGGTTCGGACGGACTACAGCATGACTCCTCTTATTGCTCGGACTCCCCCGATCGAATCAATGAAACCGGGAGTGTTTCTGTATCCGGCCGTAGTAACCGACCGTTATTATTTCATGCAAACTGTAAGAGCGGAATGGGATTGGGTTGCCAAGACCGGGCACAAGCGAACTGACCTGATGTATGACAAACAAGAAAAGGCGATATACGAATACGTGGTGCATAATGCCGATTTCACCAACGCCGAGCCTGGCAGCCTGATGGTTTCAGAGATCACATTTGGAAACGAAGAAATCGCCCTTGTGCAGAAATTAGAGGCATACGAACTTGTGGAAGCATACGAGAAAGGCAAATTGAAAGGCAAGCTGAAAGAGATAGCCGCCGGGTTAAACGAGGAATCAAACCCGGTGATTATGCTGATAAAATATAAGAAATAACATCTTCCTCCTTCAGAATTGCAGTGTCAGTTGTTCCGGCAGCAAGGTGAATGTTTTGCGGTGATACGGGGTAATCCCGTATTCCCGGATGGCTTCGCGATGGGCTTTCGTCGGATAGCCTTTATTCTCTTTCCAGTGGTAAGCGGGATATTCCAGGTCGAGGCTGTCCATATATCGTCACGATAGGTTTTTGCCAGAATGGAGGCGGCTGCTATACTCAGGTACTTGCCATCGCCTTTCACAACTGTCGTATGCTGAATATCGGGATAGGGCGTGAAGCGGTTTCCATCGATCAGCAAGTGTTCAGGCTTGACCTTCAGTTGTTCGATCGCCCGGTGCATAGCCAGAAAAGAGGCTTTCAGTATATTGATCTTGTCAATCTCTTCGGGGGTAACAATACCGACAGCCCAAGCAATCGCCTCCTGCTCAATAACAGGACGGAGTGCATAGCGTTTCTTCTCACTCAACTGCTTGCTGTCATTCAGCTCTTCATTATGAAAATCGGGAGGAAGGATCACGGCGGCAGCAAACACCGAACCCGCCAGACATCCACGACCGGCCTCATCACATCCGGCTTCTATACGATTTGCTTCTAAGTAGGGTAGTAACATAGTTAATCAACTGCTTTTATCAAATCTATTAAATGTTGAGGATCTTGTCTACAATCCCATAGGAGATGGATAAAAATATAATTATCTTCAACAGTATAAATAATCTTATTATGCTTAATCACAAGATAACGATAGTTCAGGGGCTCTTTTTCCAAAAGTAATTCAACAGTACCCATATCCGGGAATGATTTCAAAAGAAAGATCTTATTTTCAATCTCATCTCTGACACGAAGAGTTACACGTCTTCCATAAGTTGCTTTCAAGTAATAAAGCAAATCTGCTACTTGTTGCTTAAAAAGCCTACTCGACCGAATCTCCATTAGCGAAAAGATTGAAAGAAATCACGCATTTCCTGTTCTGAGACAAAAATGCCATTTTCTTTATCCCGGTTAGTTTCCTTCAACATCTCCTTCACCTCTTCCAAAGTAAAACAATTCGGACGTTTCAGTTCCTGCTTTTCCATTCTGATCAGTTTACGGGCAAGGGCTTCCATATAGGAAACGGCCTCCTCGCTATTGCAAGTCTGCAACACTTCCAACGCCCAACTTTTCCGTTTTTGTAATTCTAATACAGTCATAAAACCTCCATGTTTAGATACAATACAAATGTAACATACTTTTGTGACATAAGCTAACGAGTCCCGATCTTTCTTTTCATCATCCAGGGACGCAGGACGAAGTAGGAAAACAGTGTGGCGAGTGTGACACCGCAGATATTGGCAAGGAAGTCAAACCAGTCGCCCCCACGGTATGTAGTGCAGTATTCCTGCAAGAGTTCGATCACACCGCTCATCAGGATCGGACATAAGACTGCCCCGATCCAGGCATGCCACAACACATCATCGTATTTACGATGGTTGCGCAGGAACTCGAGCCACAACACACCGGACAAGCCTGCATACATACAGATATGTGCGATTTTGTCTATCCCCACAACCTTACTAACCTCCAGCGAAGGCGGCTTAAAGAAAGAGAGATAGATCACAACTGCAACGATCGTGAGCGAGACCGGATATTTCTTCAGATAATACAACACCATAAAAACGATTCCCTCTATTAAAACATTTTCCGTACCCGTTCAATACCGGCGGCAAAAACGTCAATCTCTTCTTTTGTATTATAGAACGAGAAAGAGGCGCGAACAGTCCCCTCGATCCCTAAATCCTGCATCAGCGGCTGGGCACAATGGTGTCCCGTACGGACTGCAATGCCCAGACGGTCCAACAACATACCCATATCATAATGATGGATATTGCCGACCAGGAAAGAGAGAACCGCCCCTTTATGGGCTGCCTGTCCGAAGATACGCATACCGTCGATTGCATTCAATTTTTCGGTTGCGTAATGGAGCAGTTCATCTTCATACGCTGCTATATTATCCATTCCCAAACGGCCTACATAACGCAAGGCTTCTGCCAACGCCGTGCTACCGATATAGTCCGGCGTTCCGGCTTCAAACTTGAAAGGCAGTTCGTTGAAAGTCGTCTTCTCGAAAGAGACAGAAGCAATCATCTCTCCTCCTCCCTGATACGGCGGCAATTTGTCCAACCATTCTTCCTTACCATACAAAACACCGATACCAGTCGGACCGTATATCTTATGACCGGAAAAGACATAGAACTCGGCATCCAGGTCCTGCACGTCCACCTTCAGATGGGGAACGGCCTGTGCACCGTCGATCAACACCGGCACTTCATGGTTGTGCGCTTCTTCTATAATCTCCTTTACCGGATTGACCGTACCGAGCACATTGGAAACATGCGTAACGGAAACCAACTTCGTCCTTTCCGAAAACAGGCTGCGGAACGTATCCATACAGAGTTCGCCTTTCTCATTCATCGGAATCACTTTTAGCGCGATACCTTTGCGGGCCGCCTGTATCTGCCAGGGGACGATATTGGAATGGTGCTCCATCACGGAAACGATTACCTCGTCGCCTGCCGACATACATTCGTCGGTAAAACTGGAAGCAATCAGATTGATCGCCTCTGTCGTCCCACGCGTAAAGATGATCTCGTTGGAAGAACGGGCATTCAGGAACTGCTGCACAGTCCGACGTGCATCTTCATGTGCTTCCGTAGCCGCCTGGCTCAGGAAATGGACACCGCGATGGATATTAGCATTCACATTATAGTAGCCGCTCTCTATCTTCTCCACCACACAGCGGGGCTTCTGAGTCGTCGCACCGTTGTCGAAATAAATAAGCGGCTTATCGTATATCTTATGATCCAGGATAGGGAAATCCTTCCGGATAGACTGTATATCTAACATAACTGTATCTATTTAACTTAATAACAAGCGTCAAAGATACTATGTTTATCAGGTAAACGATCAATTGCAGCACATAAAAAAGCCTCCCGTAAGAAACGAAAAGCTTTTTTAATATCTGATAAATACTTATATCTACTTCTCTTTCTGGTAGAAACGCACCCAATCAATCTCCATCTCGACAGGCAGATCAGCAGGTTCGACTGCGCCAACCCAGCTCCCACCCAACTGCATATCAAGCAGCAGATAGAACATCTTATCGGTAAACGGGAACTGCCCTTCTTTGTCTGTCTCGATACGGGGATAAGCAAAAGTCCGGGTGTCGTTGATAAAGAAAACAAGACTGTCGCGATACATCTCTACACTGTAGACATTATAATCGTCACGGTTTATCGGCCCGATCCCACCCTGCTTCGGATTATCCTTTATACCCAATATATGCGTATAGGCAGAATGAACGGTCTGATAAGCGATGGTATCATTATTCAAACGTTCCATGATATCGATCTCCCCGCCTTCCGGCCAGCCTTCGTTTTCCGGCAGCAGCCAGAACGCCGGCCAGGCTCCGGTTGCCCCGTAGAGCTTTGCACGGATATCCAGGCGCCCGTCGGAAAAGCCGACTTTTCCTCTTGAATAAACACCACCAGTGATAAAAGGAGCCGTATCCGCCGGCAAACTGTAATTAACTAATCCGCGCAAGACCAGGTTACCGTCGCGCATCCCATAACAAGAATCGAAATCGGACATATAGTTATTCCAATCCGATGTCCCGCGTGGAATCTTACTCCACGAAGCCTCATCAAAATGCTCCGTCTGGTCGAAGTTCTCCTCCCATACCAACTTCCACCCGTTTTTCTGTGGCTGGCAACCTGCCATTAGCGACAGGGCGATTGACAGCCCTAATGCAAATAATCCTTGTTTCATTACGCCGTTATTTGAATTTATACAATATCAGGACATCATTATCTTCGTCTTTTAAAGAGGATGCCAAATCTTTAATTCTCCATACAATTTCCCTTCCTGATAAGCCTCTAATAATTCATCGGCATTAAACCGGGATATGCCATAACCGGATTGCATATCACAATTCACAAGATGAGAGCTCAAAACTATTTTTGCATCCGGATAATCATCATTCCTTATCTCATACTCATTTATATCTCCATTTTCTTTGTTGTAAACCCAGTTGATTTCAGGAAACGTATGAATACTGATAGATGGTATCCGACGAAAGTTCGTTCAAAATATAACCTTCTGAATTTCTTACAACAGGAAGATGCATGGCTGTATATGAAAAACGACCGTCATCACCTTCTTTAGTCACCGTCAAATCATATTTCTTACCAGAAGAAAAAGGAACTTCTATTTTCTTCTGGATTTCCCCGTCATTCTTAGCCAGAATCGAGAAATAAGGTTTCAGATCAGAGTTTACCCGATTCGTTTCCGTATTGTAAACGAGAAAAGCATCATCATTAAAATTGTAAATGAAACGCGCATCCCCAGAAGCAAATTCCCTGATATATTCGCCATTCAGATCATAAACAACGATCTTCCGGGAAAAAACATCATGGACATAAATCTCCCCTCTCTTTTCATCCATACGCAAATTGGTGATATAATTATATTCGTGAGGGCCATTCCCATAATGAGAAAACTTACGGACCGGCTGTCCTTCCCTATCAAACATCAGAATCTCACCAGTTTCACCCCCTTTGGTCAGTATATAATTTTCATTGCAAACCAAAGCTCTTGATCTAACTAATAAATCGGTATTGCTTGCAAGTTTTATATATGTAACATCTGCAATATCCTTTAAATTTAATCGAATGGATGAATGTTCCGCATTGAGGTCAATTTGCAAGACTTCGTTATCCGTGCTCTTACCGGCACAGCCACACAAAAATGCCATCATCCATATAATCAAAAGATACCTCATACAAATATCAATTTTCACAAAGGTAACATTTTTCAATACACAGCACACAGATGACAGAATAAAAAAGGATGCGTCCTCTGCGTGCTATGTTTCACGAATATAACCGAGCTGTCGGATATTCATATTTACGTCATTATTTCTTATTCTCCAAAATCCGACTGTTGCCGCTCCACCTCTTTCAACTTTAAGGTATTCAATTCCTTGCGCAGGCGTTCCACTTCTCGTTCGGCATCGGTTTTCGATGTGGCCGATTGCCCAGCGGAAACACTGCTCAGCGGGATGCGGGATGCGTCTTCGGCGTTATAGACCAGCGGGAATGCGGCCGGTTTCGATTCAAGTACCAGTTCGCCGCTTACCGGCATCTGCGAACCTTCAAACAAGACACTGGCAGTGATCCGTATCTTACCGGGCTTCAAGGTAGACTGAACCAGAATAGGGGCTGTTCCCCATTTGACAGGAGCGGGATTAGCCAAGATATCCGGACCACCCAAGATACGCCCTTCCCCTTCTATTGAGAAACGGATATTATAATTGTTCAAACGCTTGATGTTACCCTGCTTATCGGCAACGGCGGCCACTACCGTTACGAAGTCGGAACCATCGGCTTTCAGGTCTGTCCCTTCGTTATCTACCCATAAGAGGATTTTTTCCGGGCGGCGGGCAGGAACGACCTTATGCGTAGCAACGACTTTTCCGTCTATCAGGCCTTCGGCAAGCAGATAGACATCGTCCTGCTTTCTTGCTCTGGAAAGAGCTTTGTCTACCATAAAATCATAGACATCGGGGAAAGTTATGACCGGAGACGGCATTCCCGAACGTTTTTTGTCTTTCTTATAAGTATAGGTCTTTCCATCTTTATTGAACGTAAGCCGCACCTCATCACAGTTCGAATAAACCGTCACATCCTTACCTGAGAACGGCGTCATCTCGTGTGCGATATAGACCATCGGACCGCTTCCGGCAAGCTGATCGTTCTTCACTGCCGGACGTTGTGCCATGAACATATAATAGGAATATTTCGGCTGGCGGAACACATCCATCAAACCTCCGTAGAACGGATCGGGATGGTAGCCGCGCTGATGATCGAACGAATGCCAAAGACAGCCACCGACATGCTGCAGCTGCTGTTGATACAGGACATCATAGCTGGTCACCGGATAGGAAGGTGAGGCATAATGTTCAGCTTGTATGCGCATCGGCTGCTCGCCCCAGTTGCGGGCTACGCGGCTGGGTGAATTATGCGAACTCCAATCATCCACATTATCTCCCCATTCGCGGGTAAAATAGGTCTTTGTCAGATCGATCTCTTTCGAAGCATCCTGCATATTAGCGGGATGGGCAAAATAGACCGGGAAGTTCTCGTGTCCGCGCGCTTCACTGTCACTCCCACTATAACAATATGGATAAGGATATTCGGCATCCACTATATCGCGGGTGTTCTTGGCAAAGTCCGCCGGATACCAGGTTTCGTTCAGGATCGGTTCCCACAGCCAGACACAAGGATGGTTACGGTCGCGGCGTACGACATTGCGGATATCGCTATATACACGCTCGGCAAATTCAGGCGCATCGTTCCAGAACTGCCAGCCGGGCGTATTGACGATGACAAACAACCCTAACTCGTCACAGGCATCCATGAATGCCGGATCTTGCGGGCAGTGGGCGTTACGGATTATCTCCATTCCAGCCGCCTTTAGTTTCTTGGCATCCCGCCAATGGATACTGTTGGCGACAGCATTGCCGACTACAGCAAAGTCCTGATGACGATTCGCTCCGATCAATGGCTTTCCATAGGGTTTCCCGTTCAGCCAGAAGCCATCTTTCCCCTTAAACTCGATGCTGCGGATTCCGACACGGCGGCGGTAGCCGTCTACCACATTCCCGTCTTTATCCAAGATTCGTACCAAAAGGTTATACAGTGTCGGCGTCGAAGGTGTCCAGAGCATCGGCTGCTTCACCAGTAATTTATCGGAAGAAGTGATTGCCTTACCGCCCTTCACCTGAATCTTATCATTCAGATATGCAACCTGCGTGCCATCCGGCTGTAACAAGGTGTATTCCACCACACCGGTGAAAGATTTCTTTGTCGCATTACGCACCTGTATCTTCAACTGCACCTCCGCCAAAGCATCCGAAACTTTCCCGAAAGAGACGAACAAGCCGCCTCCGGCTATCTCATTCTCATAATTGGGATCAGTGATGAACACGTTGTTATGGGCGATCAACCAGCAATCCCGGTAGATGCCGCCAAAGTAGGTATAGTCCAGCACATCCTGCGCCTTTCCGGGAGGATAGGAAGGATCGTCACTGTTATCGGCCCAGACGGCAATGACGTTATCGCCATTCCAGTCCAGCGCATCCGTCACATCTAACACAACAGGCAGATAGCCACCAAAGTGCTCTGTTAGCAGTTTTCCATTCACGAATACTTTACTTTTTCCCATGATTGCCTCGAAATGCAGGAAAAGCGTCTTGCCTTTCAACGATGCGTCGGGTGTAAAATGCTTACGATACCAGACTTCACCCTGATAATTGATGCAGCCGCTTGCCTCCGTCGGCAGGTATTCAATACCATTCGGCAAGGAAACGACTGTCCAGTCCTTATCATTAAACTCTTTCGCATCCGCACCGTCTGCTGCACCTTTATGGAAACGCCAGGCAGGATTCATGGAATAAACTTCCCGCCCACTGTCTTCCAATCGGAAGAAACCGGCTGTCGAGAACTCGGGCTGATGGGCGGCCCATAAAGGCAAAGCCTGTAACAACAAGGCGATTATAAATAGCTTTATTTTCATGATATGTATTATTTTTTCCAAAGATACATTCTCCCCAAAGGAAGACCTAATAAATAAGAAAGAAAAAAGTTGGCTATCATACAAAAAAGCAATCGGCATTGCAGTTAGCCCCTTTGTCGGAATTAACTCAGCGCTTATTTTGACTGTTTTCCCCGCTCCTCTATTGCATGTCACAGCCGTATTCTTTTCATGTCACAACTGTCTGCCTTCTGTGTTACAGTTGGATTTCTTTTGTTTCACGACTGTAACATGAATTGCGGATAAATATTGAGAAACAAGATACTCCGCATGAATGGCTCTGTCTGCCGGGTTATCCCTTCCTTCACGGCACTTCGGAAGGCTCATGACCGTCCTACGGAATATTTTGGCAAATGAGGCAGATAATTTGATAAAGAACGCCTGATGCAACGATATAAGATTCTATATAATGATGGGTACCAGGTATTTTTAAACTCATTCTATATATTTTAGGATAAAAAGGCTATATTTGCGCTGAGACAACAATAATATGTGGGAAGACGAGAGCAAAATAAAATGGGATCAATTTCTGGCGGGCGATAACAACGCTTATAGCTGGATATATAAAGCTCACATACAAATGTTGTTCCGGTACGGGCGTCGCTTTACATCCGATACTGAACTGATCAAAGATTGCATCCAGGACGTATTTACCGGGTTATACAAAAACAGGGAACAACTGACCACTCCCAGAAACATAAAGGTCTATCTCCTCATTTCCATAAAGAACAGCCTGGTCAATGCGTTATACCGCGAAGACCGCTATACACCTTATGACAGCGAAGCAGTTCCATTCGCATTAGGATTGAGCGTCGAAGAACAATATCTGGATAACGAGCAATATGCAAACCAGCAGAAAAAGATACAGGAAATATTGAATATACTGACTCCCCGCCAAAAAGAAATCATTTATTACCGCTACATTCAAGAACTTAGTTTTGAAGAAATCTGTACCATGATGGATATGAACTACCAGTCAGCACAAAACCTGATCCAGCGTTCGCTGAAAAAAATCCGGGAAGAATATGGTTCTCCGGAGATATTCCTGCTTATCCTGACCTGTCTCGCACATTAATTAAAAAAATATCATTTTAAGTGAGTATAAATAGAGGGATGCTTTGTCCTTATAGAAAGCAAGCACGTATCAGATGCATAAAGATTATACAAAATACTCAGCAGACCAGCTCCTGAATGACGATTACTTTTTGCAGTCAGAGCTACATCCGACAGAAGAGAGCCGCCTCTTTTGGCAAAATCTTATGGAGGAAAACGAACCACTGGCTGCCGAGATCGAAATCGCCCGTCTTTTACTGAACGCATTAGAAAAAGATACGAAGATCCCTTCTTTGACAAGCACGGAAGAAAACACATTGTGGCAACAGATTGAACAGGCTAATATCGAGACGGAAAGAAAAAACAGACGTTCCCGGATCATAAGAGAAGTTTTAAGTATTGCTGCGACCATCACGCTTTTGTTTGCTGTCGGATGGTATATGGCTTTTGAGCCGAAAAAACAGGGCACGGACTATCTGGCAATTATCGAATCTATAAATATTCCGGACAGTGCTTCCCAAAAAGTACAGTTAATCCTCGATAATAATGAGAAAATGGATCTCGAAGGAGACGAGGCGCAACTGGAATATAAAAAAGAAGGGCAAGTTAATGTCAATTCCAAGAAAGTAGAATTGGAAAAACAAGAAAGTACTCAACCGGCATATAATCAATTAGTAGTACCCGTAGGGAAACGTTCCTCCGTTACATTTTCCGATGGGACGAAGATATGGGTTAACTCAGACACGAAAGTGGTTTACCCGGTTGCTTTCGCCAACGAGAAAAGAGAGATATTTGTTGAAGGAGAGATATTCCTGGAAGTCAGCCATGATGCCAAAAGGCCCTTTATCGTAAAGACGAAACAAATGGAAATTAAAGTCCTGGGTACTAAATTCAATGTAAGTGCCTACAAAAATGAAAACAACATGCAAGTCGTCCTGGTCGAAGGCAAAGTGGAAGTTAACACGGACAACAAAAATAAAAGCCTGTTAGCACCCAACCAAATGTTCCACTATGACAGTCGGTTGCATAAAGGAAAGATCTCAACCGTCGATATAAATGATTATGTAGCCTGGAAAGATGGTTATTACCAGTTCCACCACGAATCGCTCAATGTGATTTTGCGAAAGCTATCCCGCTATTACGGTACACTGATTTACTGTGATAATACGGACAACGATCTTAGTTGCAGCGGAAAGCTGGATCTTAAAGATAACCTTGAAGACGTACTGAATTCACTGAAAAGGGCAATTCCACTTGAAATTGAGAACAAAAATGAGAGTATAAAAATCAATGTTAAACATTAAATCATTCAATTATGGATCCTTAAATTATCACAGACAGTTTTTATTCTAATGTATTATTTAATTTATTCACCTAAATCTCCATAGAAATATGAAAAATAACACAAGGCTTAGTTTTTGCCTATTTCTCTTATTTATGGGAATCAGAGTCTGTTTTGCGGCTGACATATATTCGCAACGGACTTTTTTCACGATCGAATCTAATAGTTTAACAGTCAAAGATGTCCTCAACAAAATAGAAAATGAAAGCGAGTACATCTTCTTTTACATGGACAAATCGATTGATTTGAACCGCAAAGTCTCAGTCAATGCCAGAGGGCAACAAGTAGAAAAAATTCTCGAGCAAGTTTTTTCCGGGACTAATACCAAGTATTATATCTCTGACCGGCAGATAATCCTTTCTAAAACAAAACTGAACACGTTACCTGCCGACATGCAGCAAAACGGGAAGACCATCACCGGAGTCGTGCAAGACGCATTGGGCCCGATTGCCGGAGCCAACATCATTGTGAAAGGTACGACAAACGGGAACATTACGGACATGGACGGTAAATTCACACTCGAGAATGTGCCCGCCAACGCAGTCCTTGTCGTTTCCTATATCGGCTTTACTTCGCAGGAAATACGTGTAGGCAACCAGACGTCTTTCAATATTACTCTTCAGGAAGATTCCGAAGCGCTGGACGAAGTAGTAGTAGTCGGCTACGGTGTGATGAAGAAAAAAGACTTGACAGGCGCTGTGGCACAAGTTGGAAGCAACTCTTTGAAAGACCTGAAGGTCTCCCACCCGACAGAAGCAATGGCCGGTAAACTGGCCGGTGTACAGGTGCAGCAGGTAGGTGGACAACCGGGACAGGCAGCCACGATCCGCGTACGTGGATCCGGCTCTATCACCGCATCCAGCGCTCCGCTGTATGTTGTCGACGGTTATCCGCTGGGCGATCAGAACCTGAACGCGATCAACCCGAACGATATCGAATCAATCGAAGTGTTGAAAGATGCTTCCGCAGCAGCCATCTACGGTTCACGTGCTGCCAACGGCGTAGTGCTGGTAACGACAAAATCCGGTAAGATCGGCAAGGTTAGCGTAAACCTGGATATCTACGCAGGTTTCCAGAATGTAACGAAGAAATTAGACTTAATGAATGCGCAACAGTTTGTTGAATTCAGCCGCGAAGCCTTCAACAACCATTATCTGGATGTCTATCCGAATGCTTCCATTAATGATCCGGTCAGCTCACGTCCGTCCGGAAATCGTTTCCGCTATCCTTCTGTCTACGACGATGCTTCTTTCATCAATGCATTGGGATCCGGGACAGATTGGCAAGATGAAATCTTCCGCACTTCTCCAGTACAGAACTACCAATTGACTGTAACAGGTGGTGACGAAAAGACAAGATATATGTTCTCTGCCGGTTATTTCAACCAACAGGGTGTAGTGGTCAACAGTGATTACGAACGTTTCTCGGCCCGTGCCAAGATCGACAGCGACCTGAACAGCTGGCTGAAGATGGGTGTCAACCTGGCTCCGACTTATATGAATTCGAACAAGACGACACAGGGCCACTGGGCCAGTGATGGTGTGATCAATTCAGCCTTGGCGACTTCGCCTATAGTACCGGTATATAATGAAGACGGTACATGGGCTTCACAGTCCATGTACGCCGTCGCTAGCGACGGGTTGACCGGCGTTCCAAATGCGGTAGCCTGTTCCAATATACACAATTATGACACGAACCTCCGCTTATTCAGCAACGGTTACATCGAGATCTCTCCGATCAAGAACCTGAAAATCAAATCAACAATCGGTGCGGATATCCGCGAGTACCGGAGTGAATATTTCCGTCCGTCGACGATTCCTAACAATGGTAACGTGGCGCCTCTTCCTTCTACAGAAAGAAAAGCAACCGAAAAATCGGCTGAGACCATCAACTGGTTGAACGAAAACACGGTCAGCTACTTCGGTTCCTGGGACAAACACGAACTGGATGCCGTTGCCGGTTTCACAGCCCAAAAGAATATCTACCGCTATACGGAAGCAACGGGGTCCGATTTCCCGAACGACATGATCCAGACGATCAATAATGCGAAAGTAAAAAGTAGCAAATCGGAACGGAATACCTGGACATTGCTTTCTTACCTGGCTCGCGTAAACTATCGGTTCAATAACCGGTATTATCTGACCGGATCGATTCGTGCCGACGGTTCATCTCGTTTCGGTAAGAATAACCGCTATGGTTACTTCCCTTCAGGGTCCGTTGCTTGGCGTTTGTCTCAGGAAGACTTCCTAAAAGACGTAAAATGGTTGTCCGACATGAAAATCCGTGCCAGCTATGGTATTACAGGTAATAACAACATCGGTGACTATTCAGCAATCGGTATCATGGAAAATGCAAACTATGTATTGGGTACAGGTACCGGAAACGTAGTGAATGGCGCAGCACAAAAAAGCTTCTCGAATGCAGACCTGACTTGGGAAAAGACACACCAGACCGACTTAGGTTTCGAAATTTCTGTCTTGGACAGCCGCTTGTCTTTGTCTCTCGACCTCTACTATCGCAAAACGACAGACTTATTGATGAATGTAGACATCCCGACCATCACAGGTTTCAGCAATGCCATGCAAAATATCGGTAAGATGAGTAATAAAGGTTTGGAAATCACACTGAACGGAGTACCTTTCCGCAGTAAGGACTTCTCATGGGATGCGACAGCCAATATCTCAGTAAACCGAAACGAAGTACTGGCTTTAGGCCCGACGGGAGACCCGATCTTCAGCGATGGTGGTGCCGGTACCAGCCATATCACCATGATTGGCGAACCGATCGGTTCGTTCTATGGATACAAGATGATCGGTATCTTCAAAACACAGGCTGAACTGGATGCCTATCCTCACTTTGCCGATACACATGTGGGTGACGTTATGTTCGAAGATGTCAACGGAGATAAGAAGATCGATGCAGATGACCGTACGATTATTGGTAACAACATGCCGGACTTCACTTGGGGTATGACAAACACCTTTACATTCAAGAACTTTGATGCCAGCCTGTCTTTGCAGGGTGTCGTAGGTAGCGAAGTTTTGCACCTGGGCCGCCGCTTCTACACACAGGGCGAAGGTAACCAGAACCAGTTAACCGAAATGATGGGACGCTGGCAGTCTGAAGCAAATCCGGGTAACGGTAAGATTCCGAGAGCTAACGCGCAACCGACCGGACAGAATAATGTCCTTTCTTCCCGTTGGGTTGAAAACGGTTCATTCTTCCGCATCAACAACCTGACAATAGGTTATACCTTGCCGGAAAACTTCACGAAGAAATGCGGTATGCAACGGGCACGTTTTTATGTTTCCACGCAGAACCTCCTCACCATCTCAAGTTACAGCGGTTACAACCCTGAAACGAGTTTCAAAGAAGATAATGTAACGGCTCCAGGTACGGACTACGGTATGTATCCGCTCTATCGCACTTGTACATTAGGTATTAACGTAACCTTTTAAATAGCAGACGAATTATGAAACTGAAATATAATCTGATCGCAGTAGCACTGCTGGGAATTGCCTTTTCATCCTGTAGCGATTTCCTGGAACAGAATCCGAAAACGGACTTAAGTGAAAACGATTTCTATAAGACGGCAGACGATTTTACCTCTGCTGTGAACGGGGCTTATTCATCCTTGCAGGGTGGTAACATTTATGGGAACTGGTATATCTTTGCTGAAATACCGTCTGATAATACCCGCAACCAGTTATCCGGTTCTGTAACAACCCAGAACGAGTTCGACAAGTTTTACATCGACACCCAGAACAGCGTCATCAAAGACTTCTGGGCCGAAGCCTATAAAGTGATCAACCGTACCAATACGGTGCTGGACCGTATCGACGGCGTCAACATGGATGCAGCTCTCGTTTCCCGTTACAAACTGGAATGTAAGTTTATCCGTGCCCTGATGTATTTCAACCTGGTACGCGTTTATGGCGATGTGCCCCTGGTATTAAAAGAGATCAGCATCACGGAATCTTATGATATCCTGCGTGAACCTAAAGATAATGTTTACAACCAGATCATCGCCGACCTGAAAGAAGCAGCCGAAGGCCTGCCGGCTTCTTATTCATCTGCCGAAGACGGACGTGCCACCAAAGGTGCGGCTAAAGCATTGCTGGGCGAAGTCTATATGACCATCCATAAATATCCGGAAGCGGAAGCCATCCTGGCGGAGGTCATTAACAGCGGGCAGTATGCCTTGTTGGAAAACACGCCGGGTAGCCTCAACATAGATGGTTATGAAGCTATTTTCAGCCCGGTCAACCATAACAGCAAAGAGGGGATCTTCGAAATCCAGTATCTGAAAGGCGGTTTCGGCGAAGGTTCTAACTTCGCCAACAACTATGCGCCGGAAAACTCCGGTACAAACGTCGTACAGGTGGGAGGTACAGGTGGAAATAACATCCCTGAGATGGATATTTACAATGCATACGAAGAAGGTGACCTCCGCCGTGACTATTCCATGTCTTTAGGTTATCATGACAACCGCAAAGATGGCGAATGGGTTGAATCACGCTATGTATCTAAATATAGAGACGTGCCTTACCAGGGGGGCGATGCCAGCAACAATTATCCGGTTATCCGTTACGGAAACGTGATCCTGATGTATGCCGAAGCATTGAACCAGAATGGCAAGACGGTTGAAGCCTGCAAGTATCTGAACATGACACGTCGTCGCGGTTTCGGTTATCAGACTACCGAAACGTCTCCGGTAGACCTTCAGACCACCGACAAAGCTCAATTCGAACTGATGGTAGAACAGGAACGCCGCGTGGAACTGGCTTTTGAAGACCACCGCTGGTTTGACCTCGTTCGTACCGGACGGGCTGTTGAAGTGATGAGAAGCAAAGGTTTCGCACTGAACGAAACGAACCTCATCTGTCCGATTCCTCAGAAACAGATCGACGTGAATCCGAAACTGACGCAGAACGACTACAGGATCGAACCGCGTTAATAAAAAAGGGACGCTTGCCACATATAGTGTGACACGCTGCCACAGCCTCGAAGGGAGGCTCGCCACAACATACGGTGGTGGACCTCCCTTTTTTTACTATCTTTGCCACAATCAACAATTCTAATCTCATGAAGACCTGGACAGTTTTATTAAGCACATTGTGTTTATTCTCTTGCAACCAACAAGACAACAAATTTGAAAAGTACGTAAACCCGTTGATAGGTACGGATATCCGTGTCGTACAGGGAAAAGACAAAAACTCGACGGAAGAACGCGGACAGATCATGCCGGCCGTCGGTGTTCCCCATGGTATGACCAACTGGGTGGCACAGACACAAGCTACCGAGCAGAAATGTTATCCGCCCTACTATTATTTTCAAGATGCAATCCAAGGATTCCGGGCAAGCCACTGGATGAACGGTTCCTGTACACAAGACTACGGGAGCGTCACAATCATGCCGCTAAATAACAAACTCGAGACAGACCCGCTCAAACGCGCCTCATCTTTCGACCACACAGCAGAAACAGCAACCCCTTCATATTACACAGTCGACTTGAAAGATTACGGCATACATGCCGAACTGACCGGACTTTCCCGTGCCGGTATCATGCAGTTCACCTTTCAACAAGACGGTGACCATTACATCGTGATCGAACCGAACAGCGACGAAGGTGTCGCCTTTATTCAAATCGATCCGGAGAAAAAAGAAATTACCGGCTATAACCCCGTACACCGTATCTATCAGGGACGCGGCAAAGAGGCCGGATTCAGCGGCCATTTCGTCATTCAGCTGAATGAAGAGATCGCCGATTACGGCGTTTGGGACAGTACAGCCGTGACCTCAGGCAAGAAGTCAACGCAAGGCCGGAAACACAACGTCGGTGCCTGGGTTAAACTGGCTTCCGACAAACCAGGGAAAGCACTGGTCAGAGTGGGCACATCTTTCACAAGCATAGAAAATGCACGCAAGAACCTTATCGCCGAGATACCGGGATGGGACTTCGACAAAGTACGCCGGGCATCTTCCGACACCTGGAACCAGGCATTGGGACAAATTGCCGTAAAAGGAAATAACGAAGAAGAGAAAGTCAAATTCTATTCTGCCCTATACAATGCTCATTTCCTGCCGCGTACATTTAGCGACACGGATGGTTCCTATCCGAAATTCGACGGCGGAGAACAAATCATGAAGATGGACCACGGCACTTATTACTGCGATTTCTCACAATGGGACACATACCGTGCCGTTCATCCCCTTTTCTCCATCCTGAACCCGACACGTAATGGCGATATGGCCCATTCGCTCGTCCTGAAGGGACAACAAGGCGGCTGGCTGCCGATCTTCCCATCCTGGAACAGCTACACGGCTGCGATGATCGGAGACCATTGTATCGCCATGATCGGAGACGCTATCGTCAAAGATGCGCCGGGCTTCGACTACGAAGAGGCTTACACCTTGATGCGCAAGAACGCCTTTGAAGCCAATACGGATTCCAACAGTTACCGCGATGGAAAAGGACGCCGGGCAATGGAATCTTACTTGAAATATAACTACGTCCCATTGGAAGACCCTGTTATGGAAGCTTTCCACCGCCGCGAACAGGTTTCCCGCACGCTGGAATATGCTTATGACGATTTCGTCCTTGCACAAGTAGCCAAGAAGTTAGGTAAAACGGACGATTATAACGCACTGATCAAACGGGCGGAAAACTACCGCAACGTTATCGATCCCGAAACAGGCTATGCGCGTGGACGGCATGCGACGGAAGCTGGATTGAACCCTTTGCCCCTTATGATTTTGTCAATTTCATAACGGAAGGCACTCCTTACCATTATACTTGGTATGTTCCGCAAGACATCGCCGGGCTCATGCAGCAGATGGGTGGAAAAGAACGTTTCATCGATCGGTTGGATACTTTCTTCGAAGGCGACTACTACTGGCACGGCAATGAACCGGGACACCACATCGCCTACCTTTTCGCCTATGCCGGCGAACCTTGGAAAACGCAGAAGTGGGTGCATGACATCATCAACCGCGAATATTTCACGACTCCCGACGGACTTTCCGGTAATGACGATGCCGGACAGATGTCTGCCTGGCTGGTGTTCAGCATGGTCGGCTTCTATCCGGTTTGCCCGGGTATGCCTTACTACGTGATCGGCAGTCCGACATTTGAAGAAAGTGTAATCACCCTCGAAAACGGAAAGAAATTCACAATCGAAGCCAAAGGGGCATCGGACAGGAACATATACATCCAGTCTGCGACTCTCAACGGCCAACCGTACGACAAAAGCTACATCCTCCATAAAGACATTATGAACGGAGGCACACTCTCGTTTGTCATGGGAGATACTCCCAACAAAGAATGGGCATCCGCCAATGAATCGCTTCCTCCTTCACTCGGTTTATAAAATAACAACGTATGAAAAGAATAATTTATATACTCCTGCTCTGCCTCACCGTCCTGACGGTAAAGGCCGGGCAGGACATGCCCGTCAGATTAGGAATCATCGGACTGACGCACTCGCATGTGGGAGGCGTTTTGAATGACAAAAACAAACCTTATGTCATAGCCGGTATTGTCGAACCGAACAAACAGTTGGCGGAACGCATGTCCAAACGGTTCGGTTTCAGCATGGATATCGTATATTCCACGATGCAGGAACTTTACGACAAACAACATCCCGAGGCTGTAGCCTGCTTCAACGCGACTTATTATCACCAGGATGTGGTTCGGTTCTTCGCTCCTAAAAAAGTGCACATCATGGTTGAAAAGCCATTGGCAACAAGCAGTGAACAGGCCCGCGAGATGGCCGATCTTGCCGCCCGGAACCAGATACATCTACTGACCAATTACGAAACTACCTGGTATGGCTCCCATGAGGAAGCCGCACAACTTATACGAAACGGAGAAATCGGAGAAATACGTAAAGCTATTTTCCGGGACGGACATACCGGTCCGGTAGAACGCAACACACATCCGGAAATGATCCCCTGGATTAAAGACCCGGTCTTAAACGGTGGAGGCGCCGTGATGGATTTCGGTTGCTACGGCGCTAACCTGATGACTTGGCTGATGGGAAACCAGAAACCGGTATCAGTCGTATCCGCCTTCCAGACCATCAAGCCGGATCAATACGAAGAAGTGGAAGACCAGGCCACTGTTATCCTGACCTATCCGAAAGCCCAATGCATCATCGAAGCCTCCTGGAACTGGCCGATCAATATGAAGACTTCCGAGATATACGGGAAAAGCGGTTATATCCAGATACCGGACAAGGAAACGCTGCTGATTCGGACAGGCGAGAAGTCACCGGTCCGACAACTCAATCCGGCTGCCCGTCCTGCCCCCTATGATAATCCTTACTCCTACTTCTGTGCAGTGGTAAAGGGGAAAGCGCAGGAGGATCCGCAATCCACATTAGAAAACAATCTGATCGTGATGGAAATTCTCGACGCAGCAAGAGAGTCGGCAAAAACAGGAAAGATTATCTATCTGAAATAAATATATATAGCATTTCCTTTAATATTTACTATATTTACATGCTAATCTATTAAGATAGAGGAAGTATGGAATATTCAGCAGACTTAAAGGCTTTCAATCAATTATTTGCAGATTATCAGGGGCGGTTTATCCGCTTCGCTAATATGTATGTGAGAGATATAGCCGTAGCGGAAGATTTCACTATAGAGGCTTTAATGCAATACTGGGAAAACCGCCAGTCTTTAAAAGCCAACTCCAACATCCCGGCCTACATACTCACTATCATTAAGCGCAAATGCCTCAATTACCTGCAACATATACAAGTCAGGGAAGATGTTGGCGAGCAATTGAAAAACCACGCCGAATGGGAACTAAACACACGCATCTCCACACTTGAAGCCTGTAACCCTGAAGAACTGTTTACGGCGGAAGCTCAGGAGATCGTCAATAAAACACTGGCAAGCCTGCCTAAACAGACTCGCCGTATCTTTATCATGAGCCGCTATGAAAACAAGTCGCATAAAGAAATTGCAGAAGCTCTTAATATGACAACCAAAGGAGTGGAATACCATATTGCTCAAGCGTTGAAGAAACTTCACGCCAACTTGAAAGACTACATTCCCCTGCTGGCTTTCCTGACTTATCTGAATTAGGTCAGGCAATCACTTCCACAATATTCCCATCCGGATCCATCACGGCACCCTCATAATAGCCGTCACCGGTTGTACGCGGTTCACCCGTGATTCGGAAACCGTCCGAGCGAAACCGTTCGATCATTGCATCGACCTTTTCTTTCGATCCGACAGAGAAGGCGAAATGGGCAAGACCAATAAAAACATCCGAACTTTCCCGGGTGATATCCGTACGCTGCATAATTTCAAGGGAGGAGGCGCCCTCGAATGTTACGAAATAAGAGGCAAAGCCTTTCTTCGGATTTACATACTTCTCATTGCTTTTCCCACTAAAGTACTTGACATAGAAGTCACGCGAGCGTTCCAGCTCGTTTGTCCAGATTGCGATATGTGTTAGCTGCATAGATTATATTTATTTACAAACCCGACAACCGGCACATTTGGCCAGTTCTCCCCGGAAACGTTTTTCTACCAATTTGTGCAAACGGTCCTTCAATGCATCCAAACGTACATGGTCGATTACATCCGATGTGAAAGCTACGCTCAACAGCATACGTGCCTCAT
This sequence comes from Parabacteroides sp. AF48-14, assembly GCF_003477465.1. NCBI lineage: Bacteria > Pseudomonadati > Bacteroidota > Bacteroidia > Bacteroidales > Tannerellaceae > Parabacteroides > Parabacteroides sp. AF48-14. The sequence goes on along the minus strand of NZ_QUDI01000007.1, from coordinate 44,576 downwards.
CACGGGGAATGCCACGACTTTGCATATAGAACAGAGCATTTTCATCCAGCTGACCGGTTGTCATGCCATGTGAACATTTCACATCGTCGGCATAAATCTCCAACTGCGGCTTGCTGTACATACGGGCTTCACGGGTTGCACAGAGATTGCGGTTCGTCTGATAGGCTGCCGTTTTCTGCGCATCTTCCTTCACCAGGATACGTCCGCTGAAAGCGCCGACAGCATGGTCGTCCAGGACGTTTTTGAACAATTCGTTACTGGTACAATTGGGTACGGCATGTGTAATATGGCTATAGGTATCGACCTGCTGTTCTTTATCCAGGATGGACATGCCGCACAAGGTCGTCTCGGCCTGTTCACCGTTCAGTTCGATATAATAGTTGTTACGGGTAAGGCCGTTATTCAGCGTAATACCGTTTACCAACACGTTACTGCCGGCTTCCTGCTTCACATGCACAGAAGCGAAACGGGTGGTCGACTCGCTGCTTTCTTCCAGGTCGTAATAATCGAAGAAGGCTCCTTCGCCGGCAAAGATCTCGACAACCTGCGTTGCCAGGAATTTAACATCGTCGATGCTATGGTCGCACACCAGCAACTTGGCTTCCGAACGGGGTTCCATAATGACGAGGATACGGCGGTTGGCCATTGTGTCGACATCGCTACGGAAGATATTCACCAACTGGATCGGACGTTCCACCACAACTCCTTCCGGTACATAAACCACAAAGCCGTCTTGCGCCAGCATCGTATTCAGGGCGATGATAGCATCCCGTCCGCTTGAAGCGGCTTTTCCGTAGTAGCGGGAAGCGACTTCAGGATACTTCTCTATGAATGTCCGCATGCCTCCTGCATAAACGCCTTCAGGCAGATGTGCCTTTGGCAACATCTTGTCATAAAAAGTGTCGTTCACCACAAAATAGAGCGAAGTACTCAGGTTGGGAACGTCGCAACGGAACACGTCATACGGATTGACCGGGATTTCGACGCGGTTGATATTCACCCCGTAGTCCGGCGCGAAAGCCTGCGCCACATCGGTATATTTATAATCTTCACTCTTCACCGAAGGGAACCCTAATCGCTCAAAATCAGCCAAAGCCTCCGCACGCGGCAAGTTCATCACCGCCGCCGCATGCTTGCAAATCATCGACTCACACTGTGCAAAGAGATTGATATATTGTTGTTCTGCTTTCATACTATATATATTATCTGTAACAAAAGAACCAGGTACGCGGATAACGCGGATCGGGCGGATTATAGCGGATTATGACTTATATGATTTCTCTGTTTATATCTCTCATGCAAGCAGTTAGCAAAAACTTTTCGCCTAAACTCCGGACGTGCTCCGAAATTTAACAACAAGCCTACTTCCACACGAGTAGCCTTCAAATAATTCTGCAATTGCATTTCATGAGCCTCCGTTAGCATGCTCGAAGCTTTCAGTTCCAAGATTACTTCATCTTCAACCACCATATCCGCAACATATTTACCAACGACTTCTCCTTTATAATAAACCTCTATCACTTTTAAAGGCTCACATCTTAACCCCATGCTACAAAGCTCTTTGTAAAGGGCATTTTGATAAACACTTTCCAAAAAGCCAAAACCAAGTTCATTATACACTGCATAAAATGCCGATAATACCCGATCTGTTATATCTTTACAAAGTAGTTTCATAAAATACTTATCCGTTAAAATCCGCCCGATCCGCGTTATCCGCGAACCTGGTTCTTCATACCATCTTAATTCCTTACTCTCCTAATTCCGTCTTGATCCAGTCGTAGCCTTTTTCTTCGAGTTCGAGGGCCAGTTCGGGACCGGCGGTTTTAACGATACGGCCTTTATAAAGGACATGGACTACATCGGGCTTGATATAATCCAGCAAACGCTGATAGTGCGTGATAACAATAGCGGCGTTTTCCGGCGTACGCAACTGGTTCACACCGTTTGCCACAATACGAAGCGCATCGATATCCAATCCGCTATCCGTCTCATCCAGGATAGCTAACTTCGGTTCCAGCATCGCCATCTGGAATATCTCGTTACGCTTCTTCTCACCACCGGAGAAACCTTCATTCACACTACGGCTTGCCAGTTTATTGTCCAACTCGACAATCGCACGCTTTTCGCGCATCAGCTTCAGGAAATCGGTAGCCGAAACAGGTTCCAAACCTTTATATTTGCGGTGTTCGTTCAGGGCGGCACGCATAAAGTTGACCATGCTTACTCCCGGAATCTCCACCGGGTACTGGAAACTAAGGAAAATACCTTCACGGCTGCGATCTTCCGGTTCAAGCTCCAACAGGTTCTTCCCGTTAAAGGTCACTTCCCCTTCCGTTACTTCGAACGCCGGATTGCCGACCAGTACACTGCTCAAGGTGCTTTTCCCGGAACCGTTCGGCCCCATAATAGCGTGCACCTCACCCGCCTTGACAGAAAGGTTGATCCCTTTCAATATCTCTTTGCCATTGACATTGGCATGTAAGTTCTTTATTTCTAACATCGCTTTATTAATTGATAATTGACAATTGTCCATTGTTTTATCCCACGCTCCCTTCCAGAGAAATGGTCAGCAACTTCTGTGCCTCTACGGCAAACTCCATCGGAAGCTTGTTCATCACCTCGCGGGCATATCCGTTGACGATTAGGCCGACCGCTTCTTCCACCGAGATACCGCGCTGCTGGCAATAGAACAGCTGTTCCTCACTGATCTTGCTTGTCGTTGCCTCATGTTCCACCACAGCCGTTTCATTCTGAATATCGGCATACGGAAAAGTATGGGCGCCACAGGTTGAACTCAGCAACAAGCTGTCGCACTGGCTATGGTTGCGGGCACCTTCGGCACGGGGTGATACTTTCACCAGTCCACGATAGCTGTTCTGGCTATGTCCGGCGGAAATACCTTTCGATACGATCGTGCTGCGTGTATTCCGTCCGAGATGGATCATCTTCGTTCCGGTATCCGCCTGCTGGTAGTTATTGGTTACGGCTACGGAATAGAACTCGCCAACCGAATTATCGCCTGCCAGGATGCAACTCGGGTATTTCCAGGTAATGGCGGAACCGGTTTCTACCTGTGTCCAGGAAATCTTGCTTCCTTCGCCCTTGCACAATCCGCGCTTGGTTACGAAATTATAGATACCGCCCTTTCCTTCTTTATCGCCCGGATACCAGTTCTGGACAGTTGAATATTTCACCTCGGCATGTTCGTGCGCTACGATTTCGACAATAGCGGCATGGAGCTGGTTTTCGTCACGCATCGGGGCGGTACAACCTTCCAGATAGCTGACGTACGCCTCATCGTCTGCTACGATCAACGTGCGTTCGAACTGTCCGGTGTTTGCCGCATTGATACGGAAATAAGTACTCAATTCCATCGGGCAACGTACCCCTTTCGGGATATAGACAAACGAGCCATCGGAAAAGACAGCCGAGTTCAGTGCGGCAAAGAAATTATCACGATAGCCGACTACGCTTCCCAAGTATTTCTGTACCAGGTCAGGATGATGCTGGACAGCTTCGCTGAAGGAGCAGAAGATAATACCTTTCTCGGCCAGTGTCTCCTTAAACGTCGTCTTTACAGATACGCTATCCATTACGGCATCGACAGCCATTCCGCTAAGTTGTGCCCGTTCATGCAAAGGGATGCCCAGCTTATCGAAAGTCTTCATCAATTCCGGGTCAACCTCATCAAGGCTTTTCGGCCCTTCCTTCTTCTTCGGGGCAGCGTAATAGATAATATCCTGATAGTCGATAGCCGGAATATCGAGGTGAGGCCAAGTAGGCATCTCTAACGTCTGCCAATGACGGAAGGCTTTCAAGCGGAACTCGAGCAACCACTCCGGTTCATTCTTCTTGGCAGAAATAATACGAACGGTCTCCTCATCCAATCCACGATGAATCACCTCCGTATCGATATCGGTAACAAACCCGTATTTATAATCACCGGTCGTTACCTCATTCAATATATCGTTTGAATCTTCCATTATACATTATATATTATTAAACCAACTGCTTACTCTTCCTTAAAAAACAAATTTTGGAAGTAAATAGTTGGGATTATCTCTTTAACTGAATTATAAAAGCGGGATTCGACCTTTGTCTGGCGGGGAATCAAAACCGATCCCCTGTCTATCATCTCCATACCGTTTAGCAAAAGACTGATAAAAAGCATCATAAAACAAAGTCCGAAAACACCTCCTGCCAGATGGTTCAATACGCTAAGCGGCGTAGCCCCTACCACCCGGTGCAGAATCTCCCCTGCCAGCAACACGACGCCCACGATCAGCAGAAACCCCGCCACATAACTGAGCACCGTCACTCCCTGTTCGGGGAACCACCCCAACGCCAGAATATACCCTCTGAGCCAGAGCGCCGCTTTCGTACAGAAGAAAATTCCGACTAATAGGGCTATAAGCGAAACAACCTGTTTGATGACTCCATCAAACAGGCCTTTCACAAATCCTATTCCTGCCAGACATAGCAATGTAATGTCCAACCAGTTCATGTTTATAACGTCTTCTTGATTTCTGTTTCTTCGTACGCTTCGATGATATCGCCAACCTGAATATCATTGTAGTTTACAAGGTTCAAACCACAATCCAATCCGGCAACCACTTCTTTCACGTCATCTTTAAAACGCTTCAAAGATTCCAGTTCTCCCGCATGAACCACGATACCGTCGCGAATCACACGTACCTTATTAGAACGTTTGATCTTACCTTCACGTACCATACATCCGGCAATCGTACCCACTTTCGTGATCTTGAATACCTGAAGTACTTCCACATTGGCAGTGATCTCTTCTTTGATTTCCGGAGAAAGCATACCTTCCATTGCACTCTTCACTTCTTCGATTGCGTCGTAGATAATCGAGTACAGACGGATTTCGACGCCATCCTTTTCAGCCATTCGGCGTGCAGGCAATGCCGGACGCACCTGGAATCCAATGATGATAGCATCTGATGCGGCAGCCAGTACGACATCCGATTCGGAAATCTGGCCGACAGCCTTATGAATAACGTTCACCTGGATTTCTTCTGTCGACAGACGGATCAACGAGTCGGACAGAGCTTCAACGGAACCATCCACGTCACCCTTCACGATCACGTTCAATTCCTGGAAGTTACCCACTGCAATACGACGGCCGATATCATCCAATGTAAGCATCTTCTGCGTACGCAGGCCCAACTCACGCTGCAACTGCTCACGGCGGTTGGCGATCTCGCGGGCTTCCTGATCTGTTTCCAGTACGTTGAATGTATCACCGGCCTGTGGAGCACCGTTCAATCCCAGGATCAGAGCCGGTTCGGAAGGACCGGCCTTTTCGATACGCTGGTTACGTTCGTTGAACATAGCCTTTACACGACCGAAGTGTGTACCGGCCAGCACGATATCTCCCACTTTCAAAGTTCCGTTTTCAACCAATACGGTAGAAACATATCCGCGTCCCTTATCCAGGGAAGACTCGATAATAGAACCTACGGCACGCCTCTTCGGGTTTGCCTTCAAGTCGAGCAAATCCGCTTCCAACAATACTTTCTCCAACAGTTCCTCTACACCGATACCCTTCTTGGCTGATATTTCCTGGCTCTGGTATTTACCACCCCAGTCTTCCACCAGGTAGTTCATGTTAGCCAGTTCCTCCTTAATCTTTTCCGGATTGGCATGCGGTTTATCGATCTTGTTGATAGCAAAGACGATAGGAACACTGGCAGCCGAAGCATGATTGATCGCTTCAATCGTCTGCGGCATGACATTATCGTCGGCAGCCACAATGATAATCGCGATATCCGTTACTTTGGCACCACGGGCACGCATAGCGGTAAACGCCTCGTGGCCCGGAGTATCCAGGAATGTAATACGGCGTCCGCTCTGCAGCTTCACGTTGTAAGCACCGATGTGCTGTGTGATACCTCCGGCCTCACCGGCAATTACATTTGCATTACGGATGTTATCTAATAAAGAAGTTTTACCATGGTCGACGTGTCCCATCACGGTTACGATAGGCGGACGCGCAACCCAGTCTTCTTCATTATCGTCTTCTTCATCGGCCTTAATGGCTTCCACCACTTCGGCACTTACATATTCTGTCTTGAAGCCGAATTCTTCAGCTACAATATTAATAGTCTCCGCATCCAGTCGCTGGTTGATGGAAACCATGATACCGATACTCATACAAGTAGCGATAACCTGGGTTACAGGAACGTCCATCATGTTGGCAAGGTCATTGGCTGTAACGAATTCCGTCAGCTTCAGGATCTTGCTTTCCATTTCCTCCTGTTCCATCAATTCGTGCTCACGTTTCTGCACGGCATCACGTTTGTCACGACGGTACTTGGCACCTTTGTTATTCTTGTTTCCTTTGTTGGTCAGGCGAGCCAGTGTCTCTTTTACCTGCTTCTGTACATCTTCCTCACTGATCTCCGCCTTCACCGGCTTGCGCAAGCGGGGTTTACGATCGTCATTCGAATGATTCGGACGTGTCGGACGCGCGTTCGTTCCCGGTGTATTGTTAACATCTACCCGGTCTTTCTTAATACGGTTACGCTTTTTCTTTGCATCCTGATTACCTTCGCCCGGTTTGACAGGAGCACCGGGTCTTGCTGTTGCATCTTTCGGTCCCTTGTTGAAAGGACCGTTACCCGACTGTCCCGGTTTATTACCGGCAAACCTCTCACGTTTGTCATCACGTTCCTTCTTCCGCTCTTCTTTAGTCTTCTTCTTAGGGCGGGTAGACTGATTTAATGCATTCAGGTCAATCTTCCCTGTCACCTTGATTTTAGACTCGAACTTCGGAGTATTCAACCGGAATAACTCATCGTCAGACCCGCCATCGGCAGAAGCCGCCGGCTCTTCAGTATTTACGGTCGTTGACTCTATGGTTGCTGTTTTCGGCTCCTCTACAGGCTCCGGTTTAACCACTTCTGCTGGTTCCTTTTCCACTACTATAACTTTTTCTTCTTTTTTCTCCTCTGGCTGCTGTGTTACTTCCGGAACTTTCACCTCAGGCACTTTTACTTCCGGGGTTTTCACCTCCGGAGCCGGAGCTTCAGCAGTTTTTGCAGCAGGAGCCTCCACTGGCACCTCTACTTTCTTTTCCACAGGAGCAGAAACCGGTTCAGGTCGTTCTTCCTGTGTTCTTTTATGCGGTCTGTCCAGATCGATCCGGCCCTTTGTAACAATTTTGGGCTTGAATTCTTCCGGTATCACAGTCTTTATTTCCGAATTCCTTTCTTCTTTCACAGAAGCAATTTCCTTATGAGGGCGTTCGGGCACAACCCGCTCACGCTCACGCCCTCCGTCCGGTAAATCTTTACCAAACTCTTTTACGAGCAAAGCATACTGTTCATCACCGATTCGCGTGTTGGGATTGTTATCCTCAACCTCGAACCCTTTCTTGCGTAAGAAGTCAACAACTGTGTTGATTCCTACATTTAATTTCCTTTGTACTTGTATTAATTTTATGGGCATATCAAACTTTGTCGTAATACTTATTCCTGAGTTTCATCCTCTTCTTTTTCTTCTCTCTCTTCAACCTCTTCTTCAAATTCGGCAGATAAGATAGCAAGTACCTCGTCAACAGTCTGTTCTTCGAGGTCGGCACGTTCAATTATCTCGTCGCGGCTCATCGCTAACACGCTCTTCGCAGTATAGCATCCTGTATTTTTCAGCGCTTCGATAACCCAAGCATCGATTTCATCCGAGAATTCATCCAGATAGATATCTTCTTCATCTGCACCTTCCACATCGCGGAATACGTCAATTGCATATTCGGTCAACATACAGGCCAGTTTGATATTCAAACCACCCTTACCGATAGCCAATGAAACTTCTTCAGGACGAAGATAAACCTCTGCCTTATGTTCTTCTTCGTTCACTCGTATAGAGGAAATTTTAGCCGGGCTTAATGCACGCTGGATAAACAGCGATACATTGGATGTATAATTAATTACATCGATATTCTCGTTTCTCAGCTCGCGAACGATACCGTGAATACGGGAACCCTTCATTCCGACGCAGGCGCCAACCGGATCGATACGGTCGTCGTACGACTCTACGGCTACTTTTGCTCTCTCTCCCGGAATACGGGCTATTGCCTTGATAGTGATCAGACCATCATTGATTTCAGGCACTTCGAGTTCAAACAAACGCTGCAGGAATAATTTGTCTGTACGGGAAAGAATAATCTTCGGATTGTTGTTGTAGTTATCCACCCGTTGTACGATTGCACGTACTGTCTCACCTTTGCGGTAAAAGTCTGTCGGGATCTGTTCTGTTTTCGGGAGCAGCAACTCATTACCCTCGTCATCAAGCAACAGGATTTCTTTCTTCCATACCTGATAAACATCGGCAGCAATGATGTTACCGATTTTATCTTTATATTTAGCAAATAAGCTGTCTTTCTGTAATTCAAGTATTTTTGAAGCTAACGTCTGACGCAGGTTCAGGATGGCACGACGTCCGAAGTCTGCAAAATGCACTTCGTCGGTTACTTCTTCGCCGACTTCGCAATCAGCGTCGATCTTACGGGCCTCAGTCAATGTCAGCTGAAGGTTAGAGTCTTCCAGTTCGTCATCTGCAACAACCGTACGGTTTCTCCAGATTTCAAAGTCTCCTTTCTCAGGATTGATAATTACGTCGTAATTTTCATCCGTACCGAACATTTTAGCGATCACGTTGCGGAATGAGTCTTCCAACACGCTGATCATCGTATCCTTATCTATATTCTTCAACTCCTTGAACTCAGCAAGTGTGTCAATCATACTGATTGTTTCCTCTTTCTTGGCCATAATCTTTTACTTGAATCTTATTAAGTATTTTGTATATTTTATTTCATCGAATGTATATGACTGGTCTTCCTGTACAGTCACCTTACGCTTGGCACCTTCGGGTTTTACCTGTTTTTCAACAGTTACGACTACCCCGTTTTCATCGGCCGATTTCAATACACCTGCCAACTTCGTACCGTTTTTAAGCAGCATTTCCACTTCATTGCCTATATTTTTCACATACTGGCGAAGCACTTTAAACGGAGATGTTATACCGGCGGAACCCACTTCAAGCTCGAAGTCTTCCGCATCCCGGTCCAAGTGACCTTCCACATAACGGCTCAACTCCACACAGTCGTCGATGCAAACACCCTCATCATTATCTATCTCTATGATAATCAGGTTACCCGGTTTAATTACTACGTCTACCAAATAATTGTCGGAAGAAGCTAATTTCTCTTCAACCAACTGACTTATTACGTCCTTTTCAATCATACACATACAGTTAAGAACAAAAGAAGGGGACTGCCCGCCCCCTCCTCATCTTCGCTTAATCGCCCGCAAATATACAAATAATCAATGAGTTTTCAAACAAATATTATTATTTCTTTCATATCCGTATCAGATATTGTAAGATTCCCTCTTTTTACGTTTCTTTGTACCCGAATTCAAAAGGGGTGCTTATGGTTCAATACCATAGGCTGAGAACATACCCATATTACCTGTACGGATAATGCCGGCGTAGGGAATTGAAAAACCAAGCCTTCCGGGCTTGCATGGTATATTTCTTCCGACACTCCTTTTCACCGTTCGTTTATTTTATTTAGGTTATCAAAAAAACAAAGGATGAAAAGTGTATTTATTTTAGCCTCATCATGGGCTGTACTGACTGCGCAGGGAATAACTGTCGAACCTGCCGATTCACTGAAAATTTCCAAAGACGTATCACTGGATGAAGTTGTTGTAACAGCAACCAAAGTTGCCAAAGGAACGCCTGTCGCCTACAGCGAGTTAACACAAGACGAACTGAAACGACGGAACGACGGACAAGGTATCCCCTACCTGATCCTACAATCACCGTCTGTTATCATGACTTCGGATGCCGGAACGGGTATCGGTTACTCCGGTTTCCGCATTCGCGGAACAGATGCCAACCGTATCAATATCACTGTCAACGGAGTACCCGTGAACGACTCGGAGTCGCATACCGTCTTCTGGGTGAATATGCCCGATTTCGCCTCTTCGGTTGACAATATCCAGATACAGCGCGGCGCCGGGACTTCTACCAATGGGGCTGCCGCATTCGGTGCAACTGTCTCTATGCAGACACAAAAATCGGAACTGAAGCCCTACGCCGAATATTCGGTATCAGCCGGCTCGTTCGGAACTGTCAAGAATACAGTCAAGTTCGGTACCGGACTTCTCAATGACCATTTTGTTTTCGACGCCCGTTATTCCAATATCCAAAGCGACGGCTACATAGATCGGGCCGATGCCAATATGCATTCCTACTTCGCATCGGCCGCCTATTACGGAGACAACACGCTGATTCGTTTCCAGACATTCGGCAGTATCGAAAAAACCTATCAGGCATGGACCGGTGTTCCGTCCTATATGCTGGATTCCAACCGCACATACAATCCTTGCGGTGAATATAAAGAAGACGGAGTAACCAAATACTACAAAAACCAGACGGACAACTATCGGCAGCAAAACTACCATCTGACCGCCAGCCAGCGCTTAAGCGATCTCTGGAACATGAACCTGACTCTCCATTACACACACGGAGCAGGTTACTATGAAGATTATAAAGGCGGCGCCAAGTTTAAAAGCTACAAACTGAATCCTTATATCAACAGCCAAGGCGATACGATCACCAAGACGGATCTCGTTCGCCGCAAATGGCTGGAAAATGATTTCTATGGCGCCATCTACAGTGCCAATTTCCGGGGCGAACGCCTGCAATTCTCAGTAGGAGCCGCTGTCAACCGTTATGACGGCAACCATTTCGGCCGCGTCATGTGGGCAAAACAATCGAACAGCCTTCCCGAACCTGATTATGAATACTACCGCAATACCGGCAATAAGCTGGACTATAATATGTACACAAAGGCCAACTACCAATTCCATCCTCACCTGAACGGCTACCTGGATATGCAATACCGAGGCATCCACTATACAATCAAAGGAAGTGACGATAAAGCCGGTGACAACGTAAATATCAATAAATACTGGAACTTCTTCAACCCCAAAGCGGGTATTAATTTCCAAAAAGACGGGCACAATGCTTTCGTCTCATTCTCCGTAGCCAACCGCGAACCCAACCGGGACAACTTCACAGAGGCCGGCCCGGACGAACGTCCGCAACATGAAACCTTATACGACTACGAAGCAGGCTATGGTTTCGGAAATTCCCGTTTTCACGTCGGTGCAAACCTTTATTTCATGGACTATAGCAACCAATTAATCCTGACCGGTAAGATCAGTGAAATCGGTGAAGCCCTTACCTCCAATATCAAAGACAGCTACCGCATGGGGATCGAGTTGACCGGAGGCGTGGAAATCGCCCGTTGGCTGGATTGGAGCGGGAACCTGACATTGAGCCGGAACAAAATCAAGAATTTCACAGAAAGCATCGAAGTGTACGAAACCCTCCCTAACGGCGATTGGGGCTATCAGCGTGAGGATCACAATAAGCTGGGAACGACCAATATCGCTTTTTCACCGGATATCATCGCCAACAGCATGTTCAACTTCAATTGGAAACAACTCAGTGCAAGCTTTAACTCCCAGTTTGTCGGACGCCAATATATCGACAATACTTCCAGCAAAGACCGCTCCATCAATCCTTACTTTGTAAGCAATCTGCGTGTCGGCTATGTCTTCAAGCCGAAGTTTATGAAAGAAATCGCTCTTGATGTCACAATAAACAATATATTTAACGAGCAATACGAGACGAATGCCTGGGTTTACTCAGCAATGGTCGACGGTGAGCGTTACAAAGAAGACGGCTATTTCACCCAGGCGGGGATAAATGCCATGGGCCGGGTAACATTCAAGTTTTAAACAATGGAACAACTATTGGAATATTTCGGAGTATTGACGGGGTTGCTTTATCTGCTTTTAGAGATCAGGCAGCATCGTGCCATGTGGGTAGTCGGCTTCCTGACTTCCCTGGTCTATGTGTTCGTCTTTTTCTTTTCAAAAATATATGCCGACATGGGGTTGAACATCTATTATGTCGCAATCAGCATATATGGCTTCTGGCAATGGACCCGTAAAAAAGCTATAAACGAAGGAAAAACAGATCAGAACACCCCGGCAAATGAAGCAATCCTCTATCGCAACATGACGTTCCCACTTTTTACGGGAATAATCCTCGCAATCCTTGCAATTTATGCCTTAATCTATTATATCCTGCATAATTTCACCGATTCGCCTATCCCTGCCGGTGATGCGTTTACCACTGCCGTCGGGATCGTCGCCACCTGGATGCTGGCCCGCCGGATCATCGAGCATTGGATATTCTGGATCATCGTCAACTGCGTATCCGTCTATCTTTATTACCTGCGTGGACTATACCCCACCATGTTTCTATATATTTGCTATGCCATACTGGCCGCAGTCGGATTATACACCTGGAAAAAGAAAGGAATAAAAACAAATGATAGCACCTTATAATTGCGTCGTCGTCGCAAACGGCACTTTTCCACAAACCGCTTTGCCGCTCCGCCTGCTGCGCGAAGCCTCTGTCGTCATAGCCTGCGACGGAGCCGTACAAGCTTTGCATGATGCTGGCATCACCCCGACAGCCATTGTCGGTGATCTGGACAGCATTCAACCCCGCTTCCGGGAACTGTATGCCGGCCGTATCCACATCGTAGAAGACCAGGAAATAAACGACCTGACAAAATCCGTCCGTTTTGCCCGCCAATCCGGAGAAAAAGAGGTCCTGATATTGGGAGCCACCGGGTTACGCGAAGACCATACACTGGGCAACATTTCCCTGTTGGCTGATTATGCCTCCCTGTTCGACCGTGTGGAAATGCTTTCGGACTATGGCATCTTCACCCCCATCCGGCAAACAACAACGCTGGACAGCCACCCCGGGCAGCAAGTATCCCTTTTCTCCCTCTCCCCCTGCGGCAGGATAACGACATCCGGTCTCCGCTGGCCGATAAACGACCGCCAGCTGACAGCTTGGTGGCAAGGGACTCTCAACGAAGCGACAGGAGACAGCTTCACCATCACCCTTTCGCCCGGCAGCCCGGTCTTAGTCTACCGCACCCTGTAAACGAATAGTTCATTTCTAAGAAAAAGTGAGCTATCCCGTTCTCGCGCTTGACGCGGGATCGCATTAAAACCGACCGTATAAACAACTGATTGACAAGGACTGTTCTACTGCGGCCCCGAGTCAAGCGCGGGGACAGGGCAGTTTTGACACATCCCTAAGCTCAAAAACCGTTCGTTGAAACGAAACGGCAAAAGAGAGCCTGCGGCGGAGGACTTATTGTATAAAACGCGTTTTTCAGAGTAAAAAAACATCCGAAACCGAACAAATGCTAATCTACTTTTCTGCTATCAAAAAGGGGCTTTTTCCTATGATCTGGCACCTTATCGCCATGAAGAGGGACTTTATCGCTCTGATCCGGAACTTTGTTGCTCTGAAGGTTGACTTCATATAGCGCGAAGTCAACCTTCAGAGCGATGAAGCGTTACTTCAAGGGAATTTTCTGCGCACCTCACAGCAATAAGCCTCCAAAATTTCCTTGGGATATTTGGAACGCTGTCCGTCTTTGTTCGCAAATAATCGATTCTCCGGGAGTTAAGGTTTATCACATTGTCGGCGTTTTCATCTTTCGATAATCAAATTGTACACTTTTCGCAATGGACTCGGCACCACATTTTCTCTGCAGTCAGCCGAGCCGGTTAAAATCATGAAAAGAGTCAATCCAAAATCGATCAAGATTTCGGATGAAATAGAAAAACAGTCGAAACAGGGGGTTAATGTATATTTTTCAATTTGCAGAAGATCCAAAACTAAGAAAAAGTGAGCTATCCCGTACAAAAAAAAGTCCCGAAGGGATCTAAGATCAGCCTTCGGGACAAAATACACCCTCAATTTTACAACTTAGTATTTATTCAAGCCTCACGGCTGTTTAATAAAGTTCTTGTTATACCTTTTATGCAGGTAATCTATTTAATTGAGAAGCTTTCCATTCAGGAAAACCATCAATATTGGCATATACATGGAACTGTAATTTATCATCTGCCACCTTTTTCAGCTCTGTTTTAGGAGCCAGTGGCAAACACATATCATCTACAGCGAACAATGCTTTTAGCAAAACTACATCGTACCCGTCGCGAATTACCTCTTTCTGTAGTACCACCGGCACATTTAACCTTGCCAGATAATAAGCAGAACGTTCATACGCGCACCATGCATTACCTTCGAGATATAAGTAGACACCATCCTGGTTGTCTATCTCATTCATCAAAACTTTTTCGACATCTGCTACACGTTCCATAATCTTACTTATTAAGTCCTCAATCTTTTATACGCAATCTCTTTATATGCAATAATTATATCGCAAAGATACAGGCTTATAAGTCAACCGCTGCGATGTAAAAGTATCAATTATACTACTCAAAGCTATCAAAGAGCTGATTATCGGCTTCTTTCTTGCGCAATTCGTCCAAATTGGCAGCTGCACCCTTCACTCCGGCTGCTTTTGCCTGTTCGAGCAATCTGCCGGCTTCACTCAAGTTGCCTTCCATCAGGTTCAACACACCACGTGCATGGATCGCTTCCGGACTGTTACCCGCTTTTGCCAGGTAATTACGTGCAGCGCTCAAATCTTTCTTTGACAAAGCGATATTTGCGGCATTCAGATTGGCTACCGGATCGTCGCTATACATACGGACAGCGATCTCGAACACGTCATTATAATCCTTGCTACCGATTTCGTAACTGTTGGCAACCGCAAACATTTCACTCAAGCTTAACTGTTGCGGATGAGTCTTGATAATCTCGCGGCCTTCTTCAACCGTAAATTCACGTACCGTATAATCAACACGGTATTCGGAACGGCGCAAAGACGGGAAAATACCGGCCAATACATAACGATAAGCAGCCCCGCCATTCAAAGCTCTCAATTCAGCTTCTTTCTTATCCGGGTCTTTATCGCTATTGATAATAGCCAAAACGGCATCACGGTCAGGCACCTGATTATCGGCTTCCACTTTAGCCTTGAAACCTTCCCAATCCTCGGGTACAGTTTCCAGTTTAAAGAAGCTCGATTTGAAATCATGTTTCTTTTCAATATAACCACGCAACGCTTTTACACGGTTTTCAGCCAGCACCGCATTGGATTTATAAGAACCTTCGGGTGAAGCATATCCTTTCAATACAATACCCGACAAGGTGATATTCTTATCATCCACTACAGTCTTGATCGTATTGTCGATCTTAGCCAGTTCGACCGCATTGTTACGGAAATCAGGCAAAATAGCATATCGTCCCACCTGAAAATCCAGATAAGCCGTACCCACTTCGGCACGATGTTTCACTGTTTCAGCTTCCGGAGAGATATAAGCCAGCGTCGGCATCACTTCATAGCGTTTGTCCGGACGTGTCATGACCTTATCGGCAATCAACAGCGGTTCGCCCTGCGCTTCCTTGCCGCAACCGCACATATTCGGTACCAGCACGAAACGGGCATCTTTCATCCATGATTCGAAAGGAATCGTCATCTTATAGTTAATCACGCTTTCGCTCTTTCCGGTCTGTACCACCAAAAAACGCGGTTCGTCCTGCAAGTTATTCAACGCAATCTCACGGTCATACACTTTCTGGCTGATCCGGCCGTTCAACAGGATGGATGGCAGACCTTCTTTCTGTGAAGCGGATTCCAGCACAGGAGTCAGCGTAAGATTCTCGCGCGACTTGATCTGGCTGCCGTCTACAGTAATAACAGCGTCGATCAGCAACTCTTTTCCTTGTTGTTTCAGTTCGTTACAAACTACTTTTACCGGGGCCTGAGCAAGGATAGCCGGCGAAATAACAGCCAACAAAGCGGCTGCCATATATAATTTTATTGTCTTCTTCATAGCTCCGATTATTTAATAAAGTAAATAATAGAAAGAGCAGCTTTCGTCACTCCGAAATAATCTTTATCTCCGGCAATTTTATCACCACAAACGGCACACGGATATTTGTCGTAGTCCAGATGCGCCCAACCAACACCGATCACAGCTTCCATACTCCAACGGTTACTCAACAACCACTGGTAACCATAAGACAGACCGGCACCGTAGAGATTACCTTGATAACGATTTTTCTCCATATTATCACTCAGGAATTTCATTCCGCCGACATTATAATCGGCATAATGAGCATGAACTCCAAAGAAATGACCGTTAAACTTCTCGCACAACCAATAGCGGGCTTCAGGTTGGATCATCCAGTGTTTCCAACGTGTGTCGTCACCGAACTTCCATCCGTTATAGTTTCCGGACAAGTCCAGTGTCCACTTCTTGCTCAATCCCATCTCAACCCCGAGGTTGATCGTTGCAGTAGCGTCGTACAGCAAGTTTGACTTCACCGCAAACTTCTGCCCATAGACATTAGTCATGCCAGCCAGAAGCAAAAAGAGGAAAAGTACTTTTTTCATACACTTCATTTTTTAATTATCTTTTGTTTTTCTATCCTATTATTAAACAACAATGGTGATAAAACTGTTTATTCCGATACAAAAATATAATAAGTCTTTACCACTCGCAATAGGTACACCTTTCAAGTTTCGCGGGCAAAGCTACCAAGAATTATCCAGATGATATAAATACCGATGAAAAAAGTAAGAAGAGAGAGAAATACCGATTCTTTAAAATCACAGCCGGAATGAGAGGTTTAAGGCTGAAATATTGAAGTATAATTAAAACTTTTCCGTATCTTCGCAAAAGTTTGAAGTATAATTAAAACTTTCCTCAAAATGAAGCAGCCTAAGAACATTATAAAGAGAAGCAACTATACAGATAAAATAGAGCCATTCATGCGCAAATCCATTATAAAGGCTCTAACCGGACAACGCCGTGTCGGGAAAAGCTTCCTGCTATACCAGCTTATTGAAACAATACGGCAGGAAGATCCGGCTGCCCACATTATCTATATCAACAAAGAAGATTTCGAATTCGATATATGCAGACTGCAAAAGATCTGTATGATTATATTGCCTCCAAACACATAGACGGCGCATACAATTACATATTCATCGATGAAATACAAGATATTGCTGGGTTCGAAAAGGCTCTCCGCTCTCTTCTACTGGATGAATACAATGATATCTATATTACAGGAAGCAACGCCAATCTGTTATCCGGCGAACTGGCGACTTACCTGAGTGGAAGATATATTGAAATCAAGGTCTACAGTCTTTCGTATCCTGAGTTTTTAGAATTTCACAAGCTCAACGACAATACGGAGAGTTACGATAAATACTGCAAATACGGTGGCCTCCCCTATCTGATCAATCTGCCTCTTAAAGAGGAAACGGCAAACGAATATCTGAAAAGCGTGTACAACACAATCGTTTTCCGCGACGTTGTCGCCCGCTATAACTTGCGGAGCACCTCGTTCCTGGAAAAACTGATCCAGTTCCTGTCTGAAAACATCGGTAACCTCTTTTCAGCCAAAGGAATCAGCGATTATCTGAAATCGCAACATTCCACAGTATCCGTCAACCAGGTGCAAAATTATGTAACCTACCTGACAAACGCATTCCTGATCCACAAAGTGCCTCGTTACGACCTTACCGGCAAACGCATCTTCGAGATCGGTGAAAAATACTACTTCGAGAATATGGGAATACGTAACATTATTGTCGGCTACCGGATTAACGACAGAGCCAAACTATTAGAAAACATTGTCTACAACCATCTTTTATACAAGGGTTATGAGGTAAAAGTCGGTATACAGGGCACGCAGGAGATCGATTTCATCTGCGAGAAAGAACAGGAAAAACTTTACATTCAAGTCGCCCTCAGGCTTGACAGCGAAAAGACAGTCGAACAGGAATATGGTAACCTGCTAAAGATACAGGATAATTATCCCAAAATCGTAATCTCCGAAGATGAATTTTCGGGAAATACTTATGAAGGGATCCGGCATTACACAATTCGGAAATTCCTGATGATGTAAACAAGCCGGCTCCCATTATAATTTTACACAAACCTTATAGGCCTACAATATTTATTGTTTTCCAAACCCCTCCTGCCTTTATATAGAACAAAGGGGGAGTCACTCCCGGCTTAATCCAAATAAACGTTTCATAAAAAACATTGGCTGCGCCGGTTTTCTGCTGGGCTGTAATACCTTCGGGCATATCTATCATTTGCCAGCCTCCGGAATAGTTCGTGAAAATCTGGATTTTTGCATAATACTTACCTTCATTACTATTATAGGTAGCTATAAGCGCAGAGGTATTTACGGCCAGATAATCGATACCGTCAGTCGTAATATCATTCAGTCCCTTCTCTATACATCCTTCCTGCGAGGCTTCTGCACCGACTGTCATTATCGTTGTCGAAGTGGAAAGACGGGAGGCATTATCCGGTATAGATTTATCAAACACATCTTTGGCCGAAATTAACCCATATTCATGAACCGCATCGATCTTGAATATATAGCGTGTATTTCTCATAAGGCTCATATCTTCATTGACTGTATTCTGCAACAGGAAATCCAGCCGATAATAGCCATCTTTCATCATTCCGTCAATCGTTGTTTTCCCTCGTATCACCATACACAGACTACGATGTACCTCATTATTCTCTAACTGTTCTGTTTTCAAAAGACTTTCCGGAATATAGAACTTGGTTCCCTTATTATCCAAACCCGTTTGGTGAAAAGCGGTTCCCAGATCCCGGCTACCTGTAGCGCCTGCCGGAATTGAAATTGTTCCTTTTTGCAATGTTCCGTCCGCCTTAATGGGGGCAACAAAACCTTTATCATAAGTACCGGCCAGATAAGCCTCTTCCAAGTCAAAATTAATCACCAGGTCTTCATCGACAAACACCTCTACACAGGCCATACTACGTGTCATAGGGATTGTGATCGGGGCATCGTCCGTATACAGTCCATTGGATAAAATCACCTCGCCCCACATCGGGATGTAGACCGTTCCACTCTGGGATGGAACATTAAACTCCAAACTCTTCAATATATCGGCTTTTGACGTTCCCAGAGTAAAATTGTAACTTAAGGAAGAAGGAAGATTTGCCAAAACCATCAACGTAACGGGATCATGGGTCGCTTTCAAATTAGCCGTAACCGCTTTCGTTGCATCTCCGTTTACAGGCACAGAACCTTGTACCTGATAGATCAGCTGTCCGGACTGGTCAAACATATACACCCAAAGATCTTTGATCTGATTATCTTCTGCCGAGGCGGCTTTTGTCGCGGTTGGCAACTGCATATCAGACAACTCCAACCTGATCTTAGCTATCACATCATCATTGCCTCCCTTTACTACGTCTTCCTGCGAACAAGAAACTAACAAACAAAGGAATGTCAATATATAGATTAAATTATATGTCCTCATATATTTTCTATTAATTATTTTGTTTTACAGATATTTCAATCGGCTCCAATCCTTCCGGTCTTACAGTGACTGTTCCATATCGAACAGTAGCATTGTTACCATTATTTCTATCAGCTGTTATAGTAAGTATATTACCATTTATCGACGTAGAAAGCCAATTCTGTGCACTAGACGCAGTCCAAGACAAATTTTCCAAATTTGTTATTGTAACAGTCGTACTCCGGGAGCTGGCTTGGCCAGTTCCGCGTGCCAATTCCACAGACAATTTATCTACAGAAAATCCGGTATATCCTATTGCACGTTGAATGACCTTAATCGGATACGTATTTCCTTTTGATGTCCGAATCACAAGTGTTGCTTCACGCTCTGCTCCTGTATTTTCTTCTGATGCCGTAAAGAGGATGTTTTGCCCGGCACCGGCATCCGGATTTCCGGAATACTTATCCAAATAGAACCAAGGTGCCCCCGGATTAATGACTTCCCAGGTTTCATTAATAACTTTAATCGTTGCCGATTTTGTAGAACCGTTCGGTGCTTTTAAAGACACTTCTGCTGGAAATTCATTCAATTCTCCAAAATCCTGGGCTTCCTGAATCTTCACACAACGTACAGAACCCGCAAACTGGGTCTTGGCATAAAGATAAGTATATTGTGTCTCAATAAATTTATGCAAGTGGCGTCCATTTGCCGTATTGTTGGGCTCTGTCCCATGCAGGAACATAGCACCAGGTCTGAAAGCTTCACCACCCGCTCCATACTTAATCGGAGTATTTGTCCAAACTATACTGTTCACCTTTAATGAACTATAGCCATCGACATTCGATAACGGATAATCGACATCCTCGCCCTCTGCCCACGAACCGGGATCGTACATACCACCTAACGGGAACCAAGTACTGTTGGCGACAGAAGTCGTCGTATTGGTAGCTGAAGGTCGGGTATTACTCGTATAGTTGATCCAGAAACCATAATGACTTGCACTACTGTTATAGTCGTTACCTGACGGTATATAGGTATTATTTCCATTGTAGTTATTTTTATAATTGTCATCATTATGGAACAAATAAGCCAATAACGGCGGTACACGATATCCAACAGGACATGGGTCATAAATCGTCTTATTCCCCTCGTTTACAGCAGCACCATTAAACTTTTCCATTCCCGAGGCGTTCCCCAGAAATAAGTTCCGTTTGTTTCCACATTACATAATCCGGTCTTCAACAAATCAGTCGGATACTTAATGGACTGTTCCAAAGAGGTAGTTCCCGTAACTCCCCAAGTGTATATTCTTGTTCCCTGACCAGCAGGCTGGTAATTATAGGTTACCCGCCTTGTTGGATTCTGTGCGCCATTGGCACCGATAAACGGATCCTTACGTCCCCACTGATACAAGAGGCCTAAGGCGTCGTCCCCCGGCTTGCTCGACAGGGCACCAAGATAACGATCTATAAAGGTGTATTCTTTGGAATTACCCTTCCAGTTTTCAGTCCGTACATTTACTAATCCATTGCCTCCGTCAAACTCGGGCACTACCCAGATGTGCCAGGACCAGATACACTCGTTATTTTGGTTGAAAGCACCAATCAAGGCATTTCCCCCTTTCCCTCCAGATGTTTTCGTTATGTCGACATGGTAATTAACAACACCGCTAAAGCTATTATCCGGATTAACCGGAATGCTTATCTGATCATATATACCATTCCCATTCTCCAGACGAACCAGCTCCTCCGATGTCTCCCAAATAATTCCAATCCTTACCGGACGTAGCTTCAAACTTTCTTCCGGAACTAATTGTACTCCATCTGCAATCATACCGTCACGGCCATTCCCTTTCACGCTTACATTCAACGGATAGGTTCCCGATTCACCTCGAATATAACAGTTAGCCGTTTCATCCGGGTCGATCTTCACCAAAATCTTCTTCTTCAATTGTCCGGATTGAATATAAAAAGAGCCGGCTGCCAGCTTATTAAAGTTTGTTGGCTTAATGGCAACCGTATTACCATCAATCTGCTCCAATTCAAAACCATCCAAGTTCTCGTCTACAATAGTCCAGCTTGACCATGTTGTCGTAATATGCAAATTAGCCGGATCTTTCTGGTTCGGATTGAAGTAGAACAGATTTGAGCTTACTGTCAACGTATTTTGTTCATACGGAGAACGCATATAGACATCACTCATCTCTTCAATGGAAACGACCAGGTCATTTTCGCCGGTACCGACGCTTGTTACATTTATCTTATAGGTATGGTTACGAAGAATATTTAAGGCTTCTCCGTCTGCCTTACCGGTTGCGGTCATATAGACACGATACATTTTGTCCACACCGCCAATCTGTCCTCTGATAGTCAGATAAACTCCATCATAAGAAGAGGAAGATACCGATTTGGCTGCTTCCGGAATATATATTTCATTCACACAGGTATTGTTGCTTACAGCATCTCCATCATAGACCAACGATGTATTCATATTTGGAGAATCCGGTAAGGTCGGAACTGTTACATTATTGTTTACCAATGACGAAGTTGGCACAATCAAACCATTGTTCAACGAATTATTGACTTGTATGGACGACATGGTAAACTTGCTGCTTGCACTTTCCGAGAAAGTGACATTGATACGAGCCAAAGCCCTCAACAAGTCCACTTCGATCGGCACAGTTGTAATCGCCCCACTATATTCGCCCCACATTGGGAAACGACGGTAATTATCCTTGCTGGTAGCATTCCATTTACTATTGACCGTATAAGCCAAACGTTTCAGATAAGCGTTTTTCGTATCGCTTGTTTGGATCGTCGGAATCGTTGTCAACGTACCATCATTCGTCTCACCTTCATTGACTACATTCGCCAAAACCACAATCGACACGCTTTCACTGGTTGTCCGCATCGAAATCTTTTTAGAAATATGGGCGCCCCCATTATCATCCGCCTGCTGTTCAGTATCGCTAACCTTCACGGAAGAAATTGAACTCTCCGGCACATAATAGCCTTGACTGTCGAAAACCAATATCTTCAGCACTTCCACTTTTGCCTCTTCTGCCGAAGTGATAGCACGAGTGGCAACCTGTGTCGGATTAGGTAAGTACAGGTTCAGATTAACTGCGACTTCCTCTCCGCTTTTCCCTTTCGATACGATATCTTCATCCACGCAAGACGAAAAAGCCAATAGACACAAGAGCAATAAATTGATATACTTCTTCATACCTGATTAATTTTTTCTTATTATTTAAATTCTACCCCATTAGTTCCACCAATCAAAACTTCGTTCCAAGGAACAACTTCAAGAGACTCGATACCGGCAGCGGTAATATTAAGGATCACATTCATTTTATACCAGTAACCAGCCTGCACGTAATTATGTCCGGTTGTATTTGTATCTCTTAGTGGATTAATTACATAAGTACGAGTATCGACTCTTCCGTTCACTGTAAATGTCAGTGTCATTGTCAGATGATCATCGCCTGTCGCATTCGGAAAAACACTTGTACGCAAGTTTTCAATCGTAGAAGCCGTTTCCAGTCCCTGAGCGTCAAGTTTGGATGACTCATCTTTATAATTATTGATTGTTGCTTCATTTTTAAGGGCTACCGGGATAAGATATCCATTAGTAAGGATATCTTTTGTCCCGGAAAGAGCGCCTTCCGTGCCACCCAAAGTGACAGAGCCTTTCAAATTAGAAAGTGTAATTGCGGTTAAACGAACTTTCGTGTCGTAAATATTATCCTTATATCTTACATAAAAACCATCAAAACTGACTAATGCGGTTATTTCTTTGACCAGAATAGAAACGTTTACGGTTGATTCCGTAGTCGGAGCTGTCGAAGGAGAACCGGTTATGCCAGTCCAGGAAATCGATTCTTCACCCACTTTCACCATTTTGCCTGCATCCGAACTTACAACGTTCATGATACCTGCTTTATCAGCCTTTGTATCCAACTCGTTCTTCAAATCATCACAGTTGACAACAGCTAAAATAGATACCCCCTGGTTCATTTTTACAAGGAAATTGATTGAAGAAGGAGTAGAATCAACATACCGGCGATTAAGTACCTCACCATTACCATCTAAAATAAAGTAGTAACAGTTATTTACAGAGCCATAAGTAGCTTCACCAGCAGGATGAGACTCACCAGCTTTTGTAATTACATCCGCCGTAGCCACCTTTACTGATAAATAAGTGTCTTTTGTCAATTGTCCGGAATCACTATTTCCCATCATATCGTCTTCCATAGAGCAAGATGCCATTGCAACTAAGCAGCAAATAATCGATAATATATTCTTCAGTTTCATAACCTAATATTTTTTCGTTTAACTTACATTGCAAAAGTAGGGTGAATATTAAGATTATGCGATAGGTGAGAATGTCAAGATTAATAGGTGAAAATACCAATGTATTAAATTGATAGATGCGCCCTTAAAATACGATAGAAACACCTTAAAACAGATGCTTTTCAACTTCTCAACTACTGTATGACAAGAATTTACAAATTCATTGCCCACTTTTTACAAATTGAATTATATTAGGTTGTTTTTCAAAGCGTGCAAGCAATTACACGCAATAAATACCACTCAAATATAGTACATTTAAGGTATATTCAGTACTCTAATTATCCATTTTTATCATTCTTGACAAAGAAATAAAGTTACAAATAGACACATCAAAGGCGACGCAACACCCGGCTGGAATGTTGCGTAACGAACCGTGCATCTACTATCGTACAGGTACGGGGGGAAAGGAAATAATCAGATTATTCTTCAGGCCATCTTAACCCAGACGCGCTTGCCGTCGAAGGTGATAGCCATTTTGAGGATATCGGTGACTCCGGCTGCCCGGAGCGTGGCGGCATACTGTTTGTCTTCAATCTGCCGAAGGGCGGAGTCCAATACACTTTCGACAGATTCGTCGTACATCGGATCATAAAGCTTCAACTCCATGATCACACCCTGCCGGCTCAAGTCGCGCGGACGGAGCAGGATATCATAACGACCAAGCCCCGATTCGCGGTTGCTGCTCACTTCATAAGCGCCGCTGCTGACAAGCATACCTAACAGGAAAGCCTGGTAGACCTTCTCCGGCTCACGGCCGCTCGTATCGTAATAAGAGAGCGTATTGACGACAAAATCGTTCAACGTACGCTGGAAGATCGGCATATTGTTTTCCTTCAATGCTTGCAACATCAGCTCCAGGCGGTCGTTCTTCACCGGGCCTCCGTCTATCCAACTCTGGATGATCGTACGGTAGACGGTTTTCACTTCACGGTTGGGTATCTGCAACTCATATTCGATCAGATCATCATTGTTCAACACCGGGTCTGTGGCCTTCAGATAGCCGCTGAAAAGCATGAACGACCAGATATTAGAGGGTTTAGCCAGCAAATCAGGGAACGCTAACTTGTCGTTTATCACACTGCGGATAGGTTCACCCTGTATCAGCGACTCCACTCCCATGCGTATCTGCGACGGACCGTCGGCAAGCAGGTGACGCAACAAGACGTCAGAACCGGTATTTACCCAGTAAGGAGCTAAGACGCCATCATACATGATATAATTGAGCACAGACCAGGGATTATAGACCGTCAATCCTCCGAATAAATAACCATCATACCATTGTTTTACCGAATCAGCCCCGTCTCCTAATGAATAATCATTTAACAGGGTATTCGTCTCTTCCTGCGTGAAGCCAAAGGATGTACACACCGGGCGGTCCAACAATGAAAACACAGCTATATTATTCAATCCGCTGAAGATTGATTCCTTGCTGACCCGCAGGATACCGGTGATAACGCCGCGAAAGATATCCGTATTATCTTTGAACACCAGGCTCATAAAGTTGCGCATAAAACCGATCATACGATCGTAATACCCTTTGTCGAAAGCGACATGGATCGGGGTGTCATACTCGTCGAGCAGCACGAGGGGCGGCATGCCCCAATGGGTCGTTAACATAGTCGACAACATAAGCAGCGAGTTTTGCAACTGCACCTCTGTTGCCTGTTTTTCTATGATAGCATTGAAGTCATGGATATATACGGGTTCGGTACGCGGATCTTCCAATAAGTACTTATGCCGGAGGAATTCATTTTGTAACTCCTGCCCGAACATCATCAAAAATTGGTCGAAACTATCCGCTTTGCAATCCTTCAGCGTGACCAATATCACCGGATATTTTCCTTGATAGCGGTCGAAGTCTTTCCACTGTTCGATGCTTTTACCCTCGAACAACGGACGATAGACGTTGCCTTCCGTCCTCTCGAAGAAATAGCGGAGCGTCGAGAGGTTCAGCGTCTTACCGAAACGACGCGGACGCGGAAGAAGCGTGATCAAACTGCCTTCTTCTATGATCTGGCGGATAAAGTCGGTCTTATCCACATAATAATAATCTTCCTCTATCAGCTTCTTATAATCGCTGATGCCTATCGGTAACTTTTTCCGGTCCATACGTCGCTGCTTTTATCGTGCTTACAAATATAGGAATTATTACTTCATTCCCTACCGATCAGAACCGCATTATTGCGTTTTTGGTCAAACCTGCACAGCGGGCTGAACCGTATGTATCATGTGGCATTATTAATGAATGGACAACGGATTAGGGGAGAGAGTTTCACAATTTGACAGAAGTGAACCTGTAAATGATGATTTATCGGTGCGTCGCTATGTTTGTATTACCGGACGCAGATTTCGCAGATAACGCAGACGAACGCAGATCATTTATTGTTTTAAAAGAAAATAAGTCTGCGTTCCTCTGCGTTATCTGCGCCCGTCTGCGTCCGGTAAATACGAGCAAACGCACCGATAAATCATCATTTACCCTTCCACACAATTCAAAAACAATATATCAAGAGAATAGAACCAGACCTTACCGCATAAAAAAAGGCAACCTGCATCGCAGATTGCCTTTTTATAGGTAGTATTTTAATCAATTAATTAGCATCGTCTTCAGTCTGTTCGATTACATTCCAAGGAGCAACTTCAATAGTTGCTGCTACATGAGTGTTCAATAGAATTTCGTCTTCGTTAGGAGAACCTTCACCCGTAATGGTGATATTCAATTTATATATATTGTTCTTCAAAACTTCAGGAACACTAGTTGGTGTGTTATCTTTCAAAAGAACACGCAGATGTCTTGTCGAGGACTCACCTGCCGCATTTGTAAAATTAACAATAAGGATAACACCTGTTTCATAGATACCATCTTTATGCTCTTCTTTTACTTCTGTTGTAGTTCTCGGAACATTTGAAAAGATGTACTTTTGAAATTTATTATCTTTAAATGAGATCTTTTTCTCTACTAAACCTGTCGTTTTATAGTTATCACCACCATAAGAAACTAAGAAAGAATTATCAGTTTTACCCTTACACGCCGGATCAATCCAATATTGTGAAGCTTCATATTTAGCAGATTCATAACCTTTCACATAACTACCATAGCCACCTACAAATGTTGATTCATTTTTAACATTCGCCAAAGCAATCCCGGTCAGTTCAATCGTAGCATTCGGATATTCCGTTATACTTAATGTTACAGATTCTACCTCTACTCTTGAAATCAAGCGGGTCAGAAGAACATGATCATCTTGTTTATAGGCTGGTGGAGTAGGCGCAGTTTGTGCTTCATCGCTAACAGCCTCAGTTGACACTACTCCTCCAGCATCTTTAACCCAGTTTTCCCAATAAGTTGTACCATTATCATTTTTGATAATAGTCGGTTTTAGTCCTTCTATTTTAATTGTTTTACTAACCATTGGAAGATAAGTACCGATAGTATATGCAGTTGCCTTTTTCGTCAAGACAGTCTCTTTCAAAGCACCTAAAGTAGCAGGTGCAGAACCTCCATTCAATTCGCAGTTACCCAAAAAGACAGCAGTAAATACATCATTGGAAGATGTTCCATCAGCATTAGGAGTAACCTTTACTGTTATATGCTTGATCTCTGTAATTGTTTTACCAGCGGCAATATCCTCTGCTGTAAGTTCTTCTGTTTTAGAAGCAGCAAAAGTTGCAGCATCACCCTCTCCTTTATAGATCAGAGCTGTTAATTTTTTTACTTTACCTTCATTCCCTGTTCCAGGATCTGTTGCTTTTGTCTGCAAAGCTGCAGTCACCCCAAAAGATACATAAGCATCCACCGGACCCATTTGGGAATAGTCTATCGTTTCATCTTTTGAACAGCTTGCCATCGTGCAAACTGCCAAACTTGCTAAAAAAATATTCCGTAGTTTCATCAGTTTATATTTTTAATCGTTTATACTTTTATTTATTTTACCCTAAACTATTTAATAATGACTTCTTGGTTTATAGGTCCCCAACCTATTACTTCCACCTGAACATTCAGGTTACCGGTTGACGGTTCGGGATCAGGACCTGGACCCGGAGGTGTCGGTTCATCTTCTGTAATACCCGTGAAACTGTTTGGACCGAATGAGATATTCAAACGGTAGATGTAGTTACGTTTCACATATTTGTGAGCCTCTCCTCTTACAATTGTTCCGTTTTCATTGATTGTAGCGGCGAATGCTTTTGTTTCAGCCTGGTAGCCATTGGAAGCCAGAAGAGTAGCATTGATCACAACCTGCGTCGGATTGTTCTCGTCTGCATTCTCCATTACATACTGGCGGAAAGGCGTTCCAGATATAGGCAGATTCTGTCCTAAAGTTGCAGGCGAACCGTTTGCCAGATTTCCGTCTGCCATCACTGCACCCCAGTAAGCCGTACTGGCAAAGCGGGAAGCGGTTTTCTGATTGGCAAGATAGATACTATTAATCCGAACAGTACGTCCTCTCAAAGATGCTTTCGCATCGAAATTCGTCGTAGCACCGGCCAATTCTACACGGGCAGCAAGACGGGTTAACTCTAATGGAGTATTGAGATTGTTGATATTCGTTTGTGAAGTATATCCGATATAGTTATCTCCATCCGTTAAAGCTGCATCAGCAGCAATCACCTGGGCACTCATGGCCAGATTCGTTTGAGATTGGTCAGCCAACTGTGCCAAACGATCCTAGAATGCAGCATAGGTGGTTACTCCACTAAATGCATTTGCCGGAACATTGGCAAGAATAGCGATCAAAGCATTGGTTGCCTTGGTCGGGACGTTCAAGACAGTTGTTACATCATCACTGGAAGTCGACATACCCTCTGTCCAATATGGATCAACCAGAATCTGCGAACCATCCGCCGAGAAAGAAAGGACTGTTATACTATTTATATTCGTCTCACCTTCCAAAGCATACTCATCTCCACCAGCTTTCAAGCCCGATCCCGGAACAGAAGGCTTCAAAGAGATATTTACTTTGGCATCCTTCAGGTCCTTCACATTTACAGGCTCGCTGTCTTTCGAACAACTCACCAAAGCGGCTAATGATAAACCGATTGCTATTATATTTCTTAGTTTCATATCTTTACTTCTTTAGAGATTAAAATTCGATATCATCATCCACTACACCCCAGCGAGTGATTTGCATACGGGCTGAAATAGTCCCATCTTCACCAAAAACAAATAGTACATTCAAACGTCCTGCTTCCGGTATTTCAAAAGGTTTAATCACTCCCTTGTCATCTTCAGCTTCATAAATTGTCTTATCGATTTTTCCATCCGCACTGGTAATCCGGATACCCAAATTTTCACCGGCAAATGAATTTTGTTTTCCTCCATATTCATTATCATCAATCACCCCTGTAGTCAACCATTCTTGTGCAGTGTCGTATTGTCCTTCCGGATTATAGGCAACACTATCGCCAGCCAGCTTTCCGGAGTTATCGTAAGTATCCAATGTCTGATTAATATAAAAATCAAAGTCAGATGCACTTTTCAGTCCATAAGCTTTCAAACCATTCGACAGACCAAGTGTCTTAATCGTATAAGTTCCAGTTTTCTGACGAATAATAACTTCGCCGTTTCCTCCGGTAACTCCACTACCCAAAGTAGTAACTTCTTTTGAACCGTAGTACAAACTGTCGGGTGACTGTGCATATCCATTGGCGCTCTTCAACTGAACCTTCAGGTCATCCATGTTTTTAGGTTGGGTGACATTCTGGTTTCCACCTTCCAAGTTACCCCAGGCTACAATATACAACTTGGTATTATCCGGATAGTTATCCAGTGTAATTTCTTTTCTTGATGTGATAAACTCTTTATCCACCTTACGTGATTCCAGGAAGTTCTTGTTTGCATCGAAGATGTACAAGGTAGCATCCGAAACCTCGCCCAAAGCTGTAATATCGATAGGTCCGTCCTCAATCACACGTTCCACCTTCAACGTCAGTTTGTAACATTCAGCCAGATCATCCTTGATACAACTGGTCAACAGCGCAGCAAGCAAACCGGCTACCAGTATAAGAGACTGCTTTATTATTGCTATATGTTTCATAATAATTTATTTTTATATCTTATTATTACCCTATTTCTTAATTAATCTACCGGTTGTTCGATGTTGATTACATTCCAAGCAGCAACTTCCACCTGTGCGGCTACGTGAGCAAATGCGGCCGGAGTGAAAGGATCAGGTGATCCGGTTCCGGCTATTGTCAGGCTAACAATATATTTCGTATTACGCTTAACGTGTTCATAACCGGGATTGTTATCGTTTGCCCCCCTAAAGTCCGCATCATTTACGATTACAGTAAAATAACGCTTAGGGACTTTTATCCACAATTCACTTGCTTCTGTAGCTGCTTTATCTTTAGCAACAGCCGATGCTCCTTCTTGATTTGAATAATAGAAATCACCTTCGACGATAAGCAATGTATTATTTTCAGATGTTTTCCAATTCTCGTACACATAAAATGGAGTACCGCCACAAGCAAACATATCTGTAATAGTATTTTCTTTAGCAGTTTCTGATACTTCCAAAAGAGGAGGTTGTTTTTCAGAACGAATCACTGTTCCTAAACGGGGAAGATTTGTGGCAGCTGCAGTTTTATAAGTTCCGGTAGCATCTTTCCAACCTTCAGAGCCGATATAATAAGAAGCACCTGATGCTTCACAATATCCATTGTCATTTTCATCTATATAAGAACCACCTTTTGCATTTGCAATAAACACGCTGTCTACAAACAGACGGGCAGTTCCATATTCTTCCGGCAATTGCAAAGTTATTTGCTTTAATTCGACATAGGCAACAGTACGAACAAGCTCGATTCCTGTCAAATCTGTATCCGTAGCCTGAACAACCACTTGTTTATTTGAATTCCAACCTACATAATTATCACCCGGTTGCAACGTCACAGCAATCAGCTTACTCATGGTAAGGCCTTTATCAGTTGAACTCTGAACATTCACTTCATTCTTAAGATCTGTTGTCAAAGCTAAAACATCAGATTTATTATAATGTCCGGTCCCTTTATTTTGAGTGACATATCCACTAATTGTGCCAACTACTTCCGATTCCAGGTTTGCAATCAGCAACATCTCGACATCCCCGGAAAGAAGACCTTCTCCCGACAGACTTGCAATTCCATCAGCATTTTGAGTAACACTTCCGGAAAAAGAGGCAACCACATCACCAGCGTTATATCCATTAGCCGTATAAGCGCCCTTATTAAAGACTACAACCGTCAATGTTTTAATCACATCGTCTCCCTTAGACCAATCTTGCGCATTAGCAGCTTTTGTAGCCTTAGTAATTACCCTATCCTTCGTTTGTACCGACATAGCCATCGTTGCATCAGCAACAACCGGTGTCTTTGGCTGTTCCACAGCCGGATCATCGCTATCCGAGCAGGCAAACATCGCACAAACCATCAATGTTAATAATAAGCAACTTTTCAGTTTCATAATATAGATATTATTTTGTTTTACCTTTTAAATAATCACAATACAAAGATAGAGATAAATAATGTGAAAAAGATAGGTAGTACTCTCGTTGTTTATAGACGAATCTATCAAACTGTAAAAGTGAGAGTTTTAGCCCGTATGGTGCGATATACACCCTCTTTTCGGGTGAAAGATGAAAGTTGAAAGATGAAAGTTAAGGGGGAGGACACATGCTTTATTCACTTTCTACTGTCATACTATCATAAGACGGACTATCTTACTATCTATCAAGGATTAAAAGCATGATAGTCACCCTTTTTAACTATCATTCTTCTATCATCTATCTATCATACTCTTGTCTTCTTACAAAACTTTTCAAAGATCTGCACTCAATCTGCACAACCATACGACTGAAAACCAAAGCCATAGTAGCAAAAAGTGCCCAACATGGGGGTGTACAACTGTTTCTACACCCCCATGTTCAGACCACTGACATCCGGGTGTGACCGACTTGATCATCCGGGTGTTCCTTCACTTTTATGCTTACTTGCGTAATTTTAAGCAATATGTTTTGTGAAAATAACATGCTGATTCGTTGTGAAAGTTCGTAAATACAAGATCAAGAATATTCATTTGAATATTAAATGACAAAAAGTGCTCCCCGGAATGGGAAGCACTTTATTAATTTGTTTGAAAATGATTATTTGATAACTGCACTCTGATTAACAGCTGTCCAGTCTGCAACAGCACACTTAACAAAGAAATTAGCTCTATCACCGCCTGTACCAGTTTTACCAGGACCTGCTACATATAAAGTAATACGATACACTTTGTTATTTTCAATATTAACCGGAGTTCCCATACCTGTAACACCAACTACAATAGGATATGTAGCATCTGCTGATGCTAAGTCATACACTTGATCAGAACCTGCCATCTTAGCTCCGCTCAAAGAGAACTTACCTTCAACTACTAAAGTAGTCGCTGCACCATCTGCTGCACTAATTTGTGTATTTGCCAACACATAGTAATAAGCTTTTATCGGCTTTGCACTAATAGGACTTGTTTCAGAAGTAAATGAATTTTGAGAAACTGCCTCAATAGCATTTGAGAAATCACCATAAAAACTATAATCACTTGCATTATAAGACACATGACCTGCACCAGTATCTACACCACTAATTTTTACTTTGTTTGCAGCATTATTAATTTTAACACCTGTAAATTGGAATGTAGCAGAACCTGAAACATAGTCACTCTGTGCCATATCCAAGAAAACATCTGCAATTTCAACACGAGCTACATTTCTGTTCAAAGGTAATGGTGTTGTTGACAAATTAGTACCATCTTGAGACTCTTCAGTAGTATATCCATAATAATTATTACCTGAAGCCAAAGTTTTATTCGTAACAAGTTGACTACTCATAGGAAGTCCATCATTTGCAACATCAAAATAATCAGCCGTTAAAGTAACATTTGTACCGGTCAAATCTGAAGCCGATAAGGTCGGAATATTTGAAATACTCATGTTTGCAAATACAATAAACTGAATCTGCTGTGGCACTAAACCTGCAATTTTAAGTTCTTTTGTTTCTGCAGTAGAAGATGCTGCATGAGCTAAGTATTTTCCATCCTTATCAAAAACTACTAATGTAATATTCTTAATCGAAGCTTCGCCATCAAGAGTATAACTTTGTCCTTCTCCAGTACCAAGTTTGTAGTCTGTTGGCAATGCCGCTTTAGTAACCAAATTGTTCGCATCTACTTGAATTGTAAAATCTGCATCCCCTTTAGCAGTATCAGGACCGTCAGGACCTACAACGTCGTCTTTTGAACAAGAAGCGAACGCACAAGCGATCATAGTCGCATACATAAAATTTCTTAGTTTCATATTCTTCAAAATTAAAAAGTTAATAAAATTCTTTATTTATAAATTAGTTATTATTTATCTTACCCTATAGCTTACTGAGTTGTCTGGAACGACTTTGTGCTTTTGCTCGTTGTCCTATCCTTCCCATCGGCTAATTAATTTTTATCGTTAATAATGTATAGTATATATAACATCATCTTTATCACTTACTCAACGTCTCGGGTTGTTGTCTTGCGATATTGCAAAGATGGATGAAAAAGTAAAGACAAGTTAGGGGCATACCTCTCAAATTTAAGCGGTACGTCTATAAAACCGAATTTTGATTTATTTACATCTAATTTTGATAGAATTTCGGGAAGGATGTAGTTTCTTCCCTCCAATTTTACCCTCATACTTAATTCCCTCATATATGCTGTTAATCAATCCCTCATGCCATCCACTTCAACAATCGCTTTGTGTTTTTTCGCTTCTCAATTTTCCCTCAATCATGCACATAGCGGATAGACGATGCAAATATATAAAAATCAGTTTAATAGATATACATATCAACATGATATTTTTAACCACTAAATGAAAAAATATCACACAAATGATTCAAATCCACTTTTCCTGTTCCTCTTTCTCACTCCGGAGTAAAGCTCGCAGATCGTTCATTATCAAAATACATTCGTCTGCCATTCGCCCGATAGCGTTCCCTATTTCTTTCTCTTTGCCCGCATTAAACCGGTCATTATCAAAATCATAATATTCCATTAACCGATCCAGATGCTTATTCAGCGAATCATTCAAATCTTCCACACGTGCTTCCAGCCTGTAAATACGGGTTTCGCTTGCCAGCAAAACTGTAACCTGCCGAAAAATATGTTTTACACCCGCAATAACAGACAAAGCACTCGGTAACAAAAAAGATTTTTCAGCCGTTTTATCGACAGAGCGGCGAAATTCCTCTAAAAGTTCGATCGCCCTTACCAGTAATACGTCAAACACGCGTAACGGATAAGAGGTGTTAAGGGGGGTACAATCGTCATAAATCAATGTTTCAATTGCATTGGCAACACTCATCAGCCTGTTATTCAACAGGAGAGCCTTCTCCTGTTCTTTCTCGGCCTTCAGGCTATTCAATTCTTTCTTATATTCCTCGCGAACAATAAAACTCATAAAAATCGGAAGAAGCGCCCCGATTGTCGCCAAAAAAGCGATCCAAAGGGAAAGCCAGCCATTCAAAGAGCCTAACTGATTGCTGAATTCCAACCTCAAATCGGCTAATATCTGTGTAAAACGATACTGCATGCGAATCGTCTGCTCTTTCAAAGAAGCCTCGGCTTCCCTGAAAGCAACAGAATCTGCAGCCATCCCCACGACTTTGTCATTTGCGACCAACATCAAGTGGCAGACCGAATCGCAACGGTTCGTCTGAATCCGTGTCGAGTCGAGCGTACTCTGATACATATTAGCAACCCGAGCATTCGCAGTCCTAAACAGGGAAAAAGTGAATAACATTATAATAATGAAACCGAGGCAGTTCCTATAATAAACCAGCTTATTTTCTTTATATTCTTTACATACGTCATTATTCGCCCCTCCCTTTCTTTGAATTGTCCAAACACAACGGAACATACAATTGATATTTTCCCTTTTCGTTTTTCTCCACCGAACGATAATCATGCAGCCGCCCAAACAGGAAACTACCGATTTTTCTTTTTCCGCGTACGGCTTCATATATGGC
Source organism: Parabacteroides sp. AF48-14 (assembly GCF_003477465.1). Taxonomy (NCBI): domain Bacteria; kingdom Pseudomonadati; phylum Bacteroidota; class Bacteroidia; order Bacteroidales; family Tannerellaceae; genus Parabacteroides; species Parabacteroides sp. AF48-14. The sequence continues at coordinate 9,860 of NZ_QUDI01000007.1, read as the reverse complement.
AGTGAAAACAATTTCATCATGCGTAAAACAAATCAACTGCAAATGGTTCTTACCTAATATTTGTTCTGATATGCTGACAAAACTTTCGATAAACTGCTTTATCAAACGCCGGTTATAAAAATCACTGGCGTAAAAGAGATCATCCAGGATAATAGGAAAAAGGAAACGGTGTGTCTTCATCATACACACGGCTGTCGAGATCCGCAACATCATACAAAACAGCTTATACCGGAAAGTATTGTAAAACTTCATCGGCGAGATCTCTACAGTAACCGGCTTTTCTACATTCCCCAAATTCTCTTCATAAAAGACACTGATTTTCCAGTTTTCATCAATCTTGATTTTTTCGGTGTTCTTAGCCCCTCCCGTAAAAAGCTCCATAATCTTTTCGACGAAAGGCTGGATATCGCCGCGTAAACCTGACATGACGGATTGCAATTCCTTATCCAATGTAGCCAGGTAATGTTCGGCTCCTAAAAATAACTGGTACCGCAATATATCATCTTTTAACTGCTTGATTTCTTCCTTGAGCCTGCTTTGTGAAACAGCGACTTCCTCAAGTTGGGTAATCATTTGCTGGAAAAAATACATGAACGACAGACGATGCAGATAGTTATCCAGCTGTATCAGAAGCTCCTTGTTTTTTTCTTCCCTATACGCAACGTCTTCATTCCCTTCTAACAGCGGAAACTGTGCAGGATGGCGGTCCGGCAAAAGGATCCTGGCTTTCAATTTATTTTTTAAATCATTGATTTCAGTCAAAACCAGAGTAAATCCAAGGGGTTTAAGAAAATCCGACAAGTCGCCGAACAACTCCTCGATCAGCTGGGACAACTTTTCAGCAGAAAAAGAAGAAGAATTCTTCATTCCGGTGATTTCATCGGAATATTGGTTCAATAAATCCTCCATTCCTTTATTATATTTTTCCATATTCTGCCAGGATGTGCTAAGATCCTTCAGGGTCAATTCCCGTTTCTCGGCTTCCGCTACCAGTTTTTCCTTTTCCGAGAGTTCTTTTTCCCATTTAGCATGGTTGTCTGCGATGTAATTCCAGTTGGTATTCAAATATTTCCGCAAGGATTCTTTAATCTCGATCAAAGGAGAAAAACCAAAACTACTTGCAAAAAGATTGACTCCATCGAGATACTTGTCCGACGAAGCGACATTCCCGACTTCTATAATATCCGCTTCCGAACAAAAACAACTGTTCAACGAGAAGGAGAATTTTTTCACCTGCTCATAAGAACGAAACTCACCGGAAACCGTACTGATGCGAACTTCCGGGATAGCCAGGTCATCACCGTGGCGAATAAAAGAAGGACGTTCCTGCCCACGCAGGCCTGCTTCGCTTACCTGACCCGTAAAGACATACTCCATCGCATCGTAAAGCGAACTTTTCCCAACCGAATTACGTCCGACTAAAACCAAACTGCAGGGCTTGCTTTTTTCCACACTGAACGGTACCGAAAAAGGATGGCCGGAAGGAAATTTACGAAAAGCATTGATATCGAGATTTAGAAAACGCAAATCGCGCACTCCCTTTCCACGGGTATTTTCCGGCATACTGTTGTCTTCCACCCGTGTCAGGTCTGACCGTTCCGTAAAAGTTTTAAAAGTCCTGAAGCTAAGTACATCCTTAAAGTCAACCTCCGGATTCTGAAGTTGAAGCAGATAGGAGGATATAGCTCGCGCACTTTTTAATTGGGTTGGGTCTACGTTCTCTTCTTTTTCCCATAAGGAAACATTTATATTTGTCAATATCTCACTCCAACTAAACATGAAATATAGATTTTAGGAACAAATGGGTTTCAGAAATAAAATTAGGGTTATTCCATTCAGGCAGCTTCCCTATGGAACCGGTCACCTTCTTTAGTTCCTCCATGATCCAGGATACATTTTCCTCTTTTTGTATTTCCGCATTCTCATAATGTATCATTAACAAACTAATTACCAGATAGAAGCCATAGACTATCCGATATAAACGTACAACTTCATCATCTTGAGTAAAATCCGGCAAAATGCGCAAGACGAACTGATCTCCCTCCGCATGAGCGTGATTGCGGTCGTATTCTTCCTGCAATTCTTCTCTTCCCGTCGGAAACAAGAAGGGTAACGAGCTAAAATCTGATGTAAATGAATCCATCAACTCATGGACATCGCACTCTCCATCATTCGTAAAGAACCTGTCCAGATTCTGATCCGCCCATTCACCTAACTGGTGGATCGACGTGCTATAGGAACCTTGCAAAGCATACCATTTCTGCCAGTTTGCCAAGTCATATCCCATCAGATGGGCACTGACAAACACGGCTGCCCGACAATAATCGACCAACCGATTCTCTCCTTCCAAGTCGAGCTGGGTGCAGGTGCTAAACGAAGATGTAAAATCGTTCTGTACAACGGAATAGAAATAATCTTCTTCCTTCAAAACGTTAAAACGAACTGCATAGTCCAACAAATCACATGGCTCATCACCGTCTTCGTATCTAAAACAGACACTGTAATCTCCTGACTTCGCATCAAAACAAGCTAAATAAGTAATCCCGCAAATACGACTAAATGGACGAAAATGTAATGGATTGACTAACAATAAATGAAATATATATTGCAATGTCTGACGACTCACCTTTGTTGTATTGCTAAACTCGCATACTTTCTTTACAAGAAATAAAACCGTACGAAAAAGCTGATCACGTAAACGATCTTCATTTTCACCAGAACGGAACATACGAATGAAAGGCGCACTCGCCTGGCTGGAATCCAGCACATATCCGGGCACCACGCTTCCTTCATCGATACGCTTGTCCAGAGCCTGATGCAAGGCTTTCAAACGATCGGTATCTTTTACGGGATACATGGTAAACTTATTAAACAGCGTGGTAAAACTCTCACCATAGCGCAATCGGTCGATCCCGGTATATACCAAACGGCTACGATGCTCTACCAAACGGGAGAGATTACTAAAATTGCAGGAAACCATCTCAGAAATAGTCTCACAACGTTTAAAATCTTCATTATTCTGATCCTCGTATGCATCTTTGAACAGATTTGGAAGCAGAGAAGAATGGATGATCCTGGGTTGTATCAATTTACGAGGCTCACTGTCGCGCCGTCTCAGGCATTCCTGCAACAATGGCAAAACACGGCTGGCCAGATCCGGACCGAACAAATAAGTCAAATCTTGCATATCGAGTTGCCAGACTGCCTTTTGTCCGTTTTTTGCCAACAAAGTTTCCAGTTCTTCCGTTACTTGCATAAATGCAGCAAATGATAGGAGGTAATTCAACGTTATCACTAATGTCCTTTTACAATGGTAAAGGTATTCACTGCCAAAATCCAGATTTTCGACTTGCGGCTTCCCGAAATACATCGCACCATATAGTATTTCCCAAACTTCTCCCAAAAGAGTTGTCTGTGGGAAAAAGAGGAAATGATCTTGCTCCAGGACTTCTAAATAAGGCTCAGGGATCGTATAAGGGGCGAAACAGGCAATACAAAGACGCTGGTCTTTCTGATAAATCCGCAATTTCCAGAATTCAGGATGCAGCATATCGTAATACTTACGAATAATCGGATCCAGAACAACGCTGTAGTTCTCCGATGCGACAGTCCAACCTTCGTAATCCATTCCGCTCTCAACATCCCAATGGCTTACTTTATAATGACATACATGTTCATCTTTATGCATTTCCCCCATACCCTCAGCCAAGGAGGATACAGTCTTCGAGACATCAGTGTGTTCATCCAAGTCAACATAAAATAACGGGAATTCTACGTCGTATGGTTTTCCAAGCGAATGAAAATTCATGATAATACGGTCAATATAAAAAGGAATCTCTTCTTCTGAAACCACAGCTACCGAATGAAGCGGCAATGCGTCATTCTTATATGAAGAAGAAACAACGATAGGATAAGCATCCAATATTCCGCTTGCGGGACGTCCGACCATTGAGAAACCGGTCCGCAGAATATTATAAATCCGTTCGAAGGTCGTACCGTTATAGATAGCCTCATCTACTACACGGACTTGACTATACTTCTCAAAATCAGATCCAAATAAAAAAGGAAGGGCATGCTCGGAAACAACAGAAAAAGGCTGATGAGATTTAACACCCCATCTAGCCTTACAATATTCATAAAGCCGCGGACTCTTTCGGGCTATTGCAACTAACAAACTATCAGGCATCATCGCCCTCAAATTCGTAAACCAGTCCTCAAGCAAGGCGTCCAACGCCTTAACCGATCGTATGTTTGACATATTTAACTCATGCTACACTAATTGATTGTCAAAATTAGCAATTATATAAGGTATACGTAGCATCTTTATCCAATTAATTAATGTTAATTATATACAACATATTCAACTTACCTCAAGCCGGCACCCCGTATTGCGACGGTGTTACGCCGTATTGCTCCGTGAAACGTTTACGGAAGGTGGCGGTATCGTTAAATCCTACCATTTCAGCGACTTCCTGTACGGAATATTGTTGAGTGGCAAGCAACTCGGCCGCTTTTTTCAGGCGTATGTTACGTGTCAGTTCCAGGATACTCAAGTCGGAATATTGCTTGATCTTACGATACAAAGTCGGCAAACTCATATTCAGTGAGTCTGCAAGTATCTTTGCCTCGAAAGTCGAATCGTCGAGGTGTTTCTCGATATTCTTGACGACGGCATCCATAAACGGATTGGTCGGCAGCGCGTTGTCTTCTTCCGAAGCGGAGGTGGTATGGGAGAAGTAACGCTTCATATCGTCGCGTTTCTTCATCAGGCTGTTGATCTTGCTGCGCAGGATCTCGACGTCGAAAGGTTTCGTGATATAATCGTCCGCACCGGCTTCGATCCCGGTAATGACATCTTCGCTTTCCACCTTGGCGGTCAGCATCACGACAGGCGTCTGCGCCATCTTCGGATCGCTCTTGATCTCGCGACAGGTCTCATAACCGTCTTTCACCGGCATCATAACGTCGCAAAGGATCAGGTCCGGCTCTTCCGCCAAGGCGACATCCACACCATCCTGCCCGTTGCGGGCTTCGAGAATCTGGTACTCTTTGCTGAAGACGTGTTTCAGGAACCAGCGGATCTGGTCGCTGTCGTCGATCACTAACAGCTTCTTGCCTGTCTCCTGTTTTTGCGGGATCACCTGGATCAGTTCGGCAATATCTTCTTTCTGGCGGGCGTTCAGCTTCACCAAGTCGGCTTCGGGCTCAACAAATTCCACGCGGCGATCCAGCAGATGCTGCTTGCCTAATGGAACCAGGACTGCATAAGAGGTTCCGTTTTTATCGGCCTCATGCCGATAAAAACCGCCTATGGCGTCTGCCATATCCATGATTTGCTTCAAGCCGCGGCGTGCGCTTTCGTCTTCGTCCAGCCCTTCGTCTTTCACGACAAGCGAACAGTAGGCTTTGCCGTTTTCCTTGACGACAGAGATATCGAGCGTCACTTTACCGTACGCGAACGTATTCTTAAAGGCATTCGAGAGCAACATACGGAGAGCGAACTCGATCTTGCGGCGGTCTACCCAAACCCAGAGTGCGGGTGTCTGCGTATTGATGCGGAAATCGACATTGTTCATGGCGACCCAGTCGACGAAGATATCGCATATCTGGCGGGAGATATCGACCATATCGTAGCGGGCTATGCGCAGATAGTTGGCGACGTCGTTCGAACGGCGCGTGCCGATCAGCTGGTCTGCCAAGTCCTGCATGGCGAGTGTGTTACGGTAGGCCGAGAGTAGCTGGGTGGACATATCCTTGTCCGGATCGTCGTTTTGCACGACGAGCGCTAAGGAACCTAACACCAACGAAAGCGGCGTACGCATTTCGTAGATGGTCTCTATAAAGAAATTATCGTGTATGCTCTCTGCATTTTTCAGTCGGTTTTCGGCTTCGGCAAGTTTTTCGACAGCCTCGCGCTGGATCGCATCGTTTTCCTTGATCTTGGTCACGATGAGTTGCTCCATCTCTTTCTTATTATTATTTAATGTAGAGACAGTCGATTCAAGTTCGGACGTTTTGCGTACTAATTCGCCATTAGCCTTTGCCAATTCATCATTCTGGGTCCGCAACGCCTGGATTTTCTCCTCCTGACGGCAAACCTGTTCCTCGAGCGCGCCATTCCGGGAAAGTAAATCCCCGTTTTTAGCAGTTAGTTCCTTATTCGAGTTCTCTAATGCGAAATTTTCTTTTATGATCTGGTCCGAACGGCCATTCATATTAGAATGCAGTTTACGCATGTAAAAAAACAAAGGGAGCAAAAAAAGCAGTAAAATGACCACTACTATTAATGTTTCACTTCCGAAAAATTGCCCGCTTTCATTGGTTGCCAAGATTGCCGAAGTACTCAAGAGAGTACACAACAATACTCCACTCATCCTTCTGAACAGAGATTTCTTATTCATGGTTATATGCATTTATTATTTATCCTTCTACAACTCTACAATTTATTCTCAACATTCTCTTGCAAAGATGGCAAAAAAAATTCTCCTTTCACCACTTTTGACACTATTTATTTCAAAAAAATTCATGAGAATCACGGCTTTTCGCGTTTTTAAATAAGCGGCAGTTTTCCCAAGCCTTAATAATCATATGATACAATCACAATCATTATTGATTTGTTTAACATCTTTTATGCACGATTTATTGTAGGACAAGAAAACTCGCTTTACATTTGCAAAGAAATAGCAGACAACTGTTTAGAATTAGGGCTTAGCTGAAAAAAGGAGAGTAAAGGATTGGCGAAGCCGGTCAAAGCAGGTTGTCTGAATACTAAACATGAATGTAAATTATTTTACCCTCAATTTTTATATGCATAGGCGTACATCCGGATTGTTCCGCGTGTACGCCACCTTTTTTATATAGGTTCTTCCTGTCGGAATACACAGTTCTTTACGATACTATTATATATAAGGTACGCACGCGTACCTTAATGCATATTACTTTTGGCTTGATCAACAAATATCAAGATCAAGGCTTAACCGGCCAGGCTACTTCGGGCAAAAGCTACGCTGTCGCCTGCGAAACTCGCTTCGCTCAAACAGCGCAGGCTCCGGACGCTTCGCCTTTACCCTTCGCTTGACGCCTGCCCACTTAGGGCTTTCTTAGAAAGCTTCGCTTTCTCTTGGGATGGCCGATACCGCCTGTTCTTTTTTTTTGTGTCCCCCAACCTTCAACTCTTAACTTTCAACTTTCAACTCTTAACTCCCCAGGGGGGGGGACTTATTGTAAAAAACGTATTTTTTCGGTTAAGAGGAGGATTGAAAGCAAACAAATGTTAATCTGCTTTTTGGACGTCAAAAAGGGGCTTTTTTCTCTTTTCCGGGAGTTTTTTGCCATTGCGACCGTCCTCTTCGCCGTTACGACCGTCATAATCTTCGCGAGGTGCCGAGTGCATCACCCATGAGGACGGTCGTAATGGCGATGACGACCGTCTTCTTTTGGAAAACGACCGTCCTCACTGAAAAAAACCACCAAAATTTCCTTGGGATATTTGAAACGCCGTCCGTTTTATTTTGCTACAGGCGATTCTCCGGGAGTTAAGGTTTATCACTTTGACGGCGTTCCCGTCTTTCGGTAATCAAATTGCACGGTTTTTAAAATTGCCTGCGCACCTCGCTTCGTCTGCTGTCAGCAAAGATGATGAAAACCGTGAAAAGAGTCAATCCAAAATGGATCAAGATTTTGGATGAAATAGAAAAATGGCTGAAATGGGGGTTATTGTCAATTTTTTTATTGGCAGGAGATTCAGAAATTGCCAGATATAAACTATCCCGTTCCCGCGCTCCGACGCGGGATCGCAGAGGAACAGGCTTTATCAAAACTTATAAATGATGATTTAGGATGTGGCAGGCTATTTTGCGATCCCGCGTCGGAGCGCGGGAACAGGATAGCTCACTTTTTCTTGGAGAAGCTCTCTTACCTGGACAAATCACACAGATACAAAAATACCATACAACTGCATACCGTAAAAAGACAGAACATAAAGGACAAACATCAAAAGTCTCACAGAAAACGCCCCTGACAACACGTTCACCACCTATTGTGATACTTTCACCACTCACCAAAAGAAAACGAAAGACAATCATGTACCTTGATATTTATACTATCGCAATTGACATTTTCACCAATGCACAAAAGACAGTCATTCCTATCAACACAAAGGGCAGACATGATAGTTTTACACCCTTTTGAGAGATTTTCAGCCCCTTATTTGATATTTTCTCCAACTATTTTGATGTGTTTAACATTTATTATACGCAAAACTATTGCAGGATTCGATTTACTGCCATATATTTGCATTGTCAACGAGAAACAAGAGGTTTTGATGAGGGTCTTAACCGAGGGAAAAGTTCTCGCAGAGTATAGGGTTTATAAATTGCATAAAAAAATTAGGGTCATGAAAAAGGGTAAAATTTTCACAAATTGTTTCTTCACAATATGGACATTGTCCGTAATCCTGTCTTTTGTTAGTTGTTCTGCCGATGGCGATTCTTATTCTGTTGAAGACAGCCAGGTGCCTTTGAACGTTGAAGCTCCTTTCTCCGTTATTCTCAAAGCTTATTCAGAAAATCAGGATATCACTTCAAGAGGTGACGTTAAGAGCACTACACTGTACGTTTTTCGACGAAAACGATGATTTCTACAAACAAATCACAGTCGACAGAGACTATCTGCTCCAGGTAAAGCCGGTTGAAATCAGCTGCCCGGGATCAAAGAAGATTACTGTTGTCGCTTGGGCCGGTCTTTCTAATGACAGCGAAGAAATCAGCAACATGAACCAGGCTAATATCATCTCAGACCTGCAAGTAAGCTTAAAAAATAACAACGGTGTGGCAAACAGTCTGCCGAGCGACCTGTTCTACGGACAAGTAACCGTTTACCGTTCAGCGACGAAGGCTGCTGCACAGGAATTAAAAATCGAACGCAAGGTTTCTTCCATGTCTATCCTGACAAAAGGTGTTTTCAAAGTTTTCGATTCGAAAGAAGGAAATTACTACTACAAAATAAAAAGAACGAAAAGTTCTTTCAATTGCAATGGAGAATTAACAGGTAGCGATATCGAATATATTATTCCGGCTACTTTAAATGAAAAAGGGAATTTGACTACAGGTACATTCTCTATTTTACCGACCGATAACGTTACTATAGAGCTTTACAGAGACGATGTTATGGTACTTTCTTCCGAAAATGTCAAAAATTCAGAAAATGTGCCTGCAAACGAAGGAGAACAAACAAATATCGTTTTTGATCTTTCTCGCAATAATATCAGCGTTGACGTTTCAGACTGGGGTACTGTTATTCAGTATGTTACAGTCGGATAATTTGCCCTCAATTTTTTTATATGCAATAGGCGACATTCGGATTGTTCCGAGTGTGCGCCACTTTTTTGTAAATATGTGATTCTCCGTGATAGCCCTACCACCCATTTTGATAGTATCACACATTACAAAATTTGCTAAATTTCAGACAATCAGCAAATTATAAAAAGATAAGATAGGATCGTCTATCACCATGACACGAATACAACGCATGATATAATATATGAATCAAAAAGTAAACGTCCAGACAGAGATAAATAGCTTGTCTGTAAATCTTAGACAGAAGGACAAAAGAACAAATGAAGATTATCCGGGTTTAGCCGTGGCGGTGTGTCAAAACACCCTTGTCCCCGCGCTTGACGCGGGGCCGCAAAAGAACAGACCTTATCAATCAGTTGTTTATACGGTCGATTTTAATGCGATCCCGCGTCAAGCGCCATAGCCGTCAAGCTAATCGAAGTAAGTGTTGTAATACTAGTAAAATAAGGGGGGTATTCAATTATCTGTTGAAGAAAAGATGAATATAGATATTCTTCGAAATTC
>NZ_QUDI01000069.1:0-16032 GCF_003477465.1 Parabacteroides sp. AF48-14 | reverse complement strand
GTTGGTAGCAAATCGCAAGACCAAGCGTCCCACCCTAATTCTGAGAAAGCATCTCTAACAACTCCGCTATATTCACATGCTACTAATATTCTCATTTGATTCAGTATTTTTTATTTATGCGTTAAATCGTTCAATGCAAATTACTCTACTATCGAATAAGATGTAATACCGATTTTCTATATAAGTATTTATCAAAGCAAAATCCTCTTTATCTATCGAGGTTGTTTTTCCGCTTATTTTACCTACAATTTCAACAGGTGATACCCTTACCTCCTCAATCCATTCTAAGCTATTAAGCCAATCAATAATTTCAATGTCTGTTTTAAATTTATTCATGACTCATATTCTTTTTTTATTTTATAACCACATTCCAGCAACTACCTTCATACACTTCTGATACTGGTATGATATCACATAATTCGTTGTCGCAAGTATCAAGATCAATGTTTACTTCATAATCATCGTCAAACATTTCTAACTTTTGCTTTAATTCCTTTACTGTCATAACTCGTTATTTATTAGAGTTAAATGTCCGTTTTCTTCCTTCTCTATGTTGATAATAATCCAGCATGGATTGTTCCCTGGTCTTAAAAGTTCTACGTGATATTTTAATAAAGAACCATATTGCCAGGGAAAATACGACCAAAAACAAAAGTCCTCCTATTATCAAAAACAAGCGTATCAAGTCAGTAAATCCGGACTGGTTGAGATATTCTATCAAGTCTGCCATAATTTTCATGTCTTTTTAGATTTAAGGATTATTTGCCCAATGATTTAATTATATTCCGCTCTCTTTCGGATAATTCCCATATTATAATGTTATCCTTCTCTGCCGCTGCTTTCTCTGCCGCTGCTTTCTCTGCCGCTGCTTTCTCTGATAATAGATATCCAGAACCGAATATTGCCTTTTTATGCGTTTTTTGACTATCGAGCCCTCTTACATGATAAACATCTCTCTTTTTCAAGAGGCACGAAACCCCTCTCTCGACGCACCATTGCACAGCTGACACAGTTAGTACTTCATTGGGATATACATACTTCGGAAGATTAACATTTTTCGCTTCGTTTATCCTTTCCAGTTTTCTATAAAGATCAGGATCAGACATTACTATTATGTCCTCAAATAGGTTAGATATAAATGATGTCTTCACGTTTGCACCATTTTCATACACAATAGAAGCACCTACAACTATTCGAGTATAATCCATCCTTGGAGAAAATAATGTCAAATGAGGGGCAAATAGGAAAAATTTTATATTGTTCTCAATATAAAATTTGGCTATTTTCGATATAATGGAAAATGGAGGATTGTCTACGACTACGCATCCCTCCGGATAATCACAATTCTCATAGTCACCTCCTGGGAAGAATGGGCGCACTATTTCCGCTCCCTTTATATTGCACTTCTCTGAGACATAATTTAATACAACATTATAGACTTCAGCGGGTGTGTAACAATCATCTGTAGTTTTCTTTGCTTCAAATTTGCCCACAAACCCGTCATAATCATCAAACAATGTTTTTCCTTTATTTCTGGCCGTCAATGATGGCCTTATAAAGGATGCCTTATTACCAAATATATCTACTGATTCATTCATGACTCACTTCTATTATTTTAAACATATACAAATCATACCCATTATTATCTACGATGTAGTAATCTGGTTTTACAAGTTCGATCCAATGATCGACAGGTAATAAACGTTCATCACCGAAGGACGGGGATTCATATTTAGCTGTTGGTACATAGTGAGCTTGAAAGAGCACATTTTCATCATTGTATGTTTCGAGTATGGCTTCAACATCATCATCATCAAAATGTTCCAAAACGCCATGAGTAACTATAACCGTGTTAGGTTCATAGTATTTGGAAGAGGTTATATCTTCTCTCGAATAAAATGATGGTACTTTATCCAAATAATCACCCATTGAAACCCTTTTAGTGTTTCGCTGGCACAACCGGAGCATTTCACTATCTATATCTGTAAAAATTATTTTGCACACATCTTGCCAACGATCTTCCGACTGCATTCTTAAAGACTTAAACCAATACGGTTCCATCTTTGATATACTTCTTGAAATAGAACCTATGCCGCACCCTTCTTCTTTCAATATAATTGATGTAATACTCGGTTCGGCAAGTGTTTTTATTTTCAAAATGATCTCCGCAAGGAACTTCCCATATTTATTAATGAAAGCCTTGTCATAATCCGGGCTGCAAACCCTATCTTTGTAATAATCAGCCCATGTCATGCCTGCCCCTCCTTATACTTTCGTTCCTGCTCGGTGATATAATTGTATATCTCTGGCCAGGTTGGCAAGCCTCCGACTTGTTTGTCGTCAATGTAGCAATGAGCATATACTTTACGTGTGTCGTCACCATACATGGCAAGGCTCCGCGGTTCGTGAGCATTGATGCGGTCGAAGGGGATGCCTTGCTCCAGCATCCAATTGATAGCTGTCTCCAAGCGGTCGCCGCGGCGACAGGTCCATATAATAATATAATGGCCATCATCCTTCAACTTCTTCATTATGTCCACGGCATAGGGTTGCGGACCGTCAATATTAGGGAATACCCCCCGACACAATGTGCCGTCAAAATCTACTGCTATAATCATGATTGTTTGTTGTTTAATGTTACATACTCACTGTTGATCCATAATAACCCGTTCTTGTCTTCGATGGCTATTTCACGGGCACGAAGGTCTACCGATACTACATCGGTCTGTAGGTTGCCGATGGCGATCCGCATTCCAGATCGCCATTCGATTGTGTCAAACTCAGTTGCTGTCATCTTTCTTTTCTTCTTCGGGGGCAGTGTATGGGAAGACATCCATGAGTGCTGTTTCTTCAATTCCGATAACCGTATAGTCGGCCAAGGTATCTTTCATACCTTCTTCGAAATTGTCAAGAGCTTCTTTCAAATCAGAGGCCTGTACCAGCATTTTAGCGAGTGTACGTTTTTCGGCACCGCTCTTCTCATCCAACGTAATGAAATAGAGGCGGACCTTATAAAAACGATCGCCGTTATCATTAAAGAATGTTTCTGAAAAATGTGCCCGCTTTATATCTGCGATAGTAAATTCACCGGAAATGAACGGCTTTATCTCTTCTGTTATCCGGGCTTCCGCTTCGGTGTACGATAAAGCGTCGACCAAGTAGGGTTCTGTTACTTTCTTTTGCATTCCATTCTCCAGCACTTTTTCGAAGGAGACTTTACATGTAAACCAGTTGTGCATCATAATGATTTGTTATTTAAATAATGTAGGTTCTTTAGATTCTTTTATGTATTCCAGGACTATGTAGTCCATCAATTGAGTATCCCAGTTGATTCCGGGACGGTTACGATAGCATGCTTTAAGCAGGCGGCGGAGATCATCCGGGAGCATGGCTGCATCGAGCTTTGCCATCGGGAGGTTGATCTGATCCAGCCGGATCGTAGCTGCATGCACGATCTTCGCATTGCCTTTCCACACACCTTTCAGATAGATTTGCTTGATCGCCCCAATCGCATTTTTAGTCGGAGCATGCAGGCAGATCGTGGTAAAGCAGTTACAATTCAGTTTGTTATTGTAGTTCTCGTTGAACTCCATTCGTTCATCCATAACGCGATAATATTTGCCGTTTTGTTGTTTGCACTTGAAGCAATAAACCATCCATTTACCTTCCTTCTTGTCCACCCTACACACGGTATAGCGGAAACCACAAGGGCAGACGTATATCCAGCGGCCGGGGGTGAGGGTAACGGACTTAATCATTTTCATTCGATTGCGCTCATGGATAGCGGCAACGTGTGTTCCTTCCCGTTCTCATCGCGGGTGACGACCTCGATGAACTGGCAGGTCGGGACGGGGCGATAGGAGTCTTTGATGATGCGGATACCGTCCAGAAATTCGACATCGCCGGACTTTTCCGCCAGACGTTCCAGTTCCAGCACCTTTTGCGCCTTCAGGTTGCCTTTGCGGTCCTTGGACAGCAGGTTCATGATCGTGTCGACCAAAGCTGCGCTCTCTTCGTCTTTAGCGAGCGTGTGGAGGTAGGCTTTGACCTTTTCCACCCCAACGTTTACGGTGTCGTCCCAGCCTTCATTTACGCGGTTGCCGATACGGATAGTCTTGCTACCATCGGACGTGGAGAGCGTGTCGCTCTTTCGGTCGCTTTTAACGTTGAACAGTTCGTTCTTCATCTGGATAATAGTTGCGCTCGATGCGAATATATCAGCCTTGGCATTCATCATGATAGAGGATACATTTTGCAGTTTTTTGACCGTTTCTTCGACCCAACCATCCACAAGCGACTTGTAGTTCTCACGTTCCTGCTGTACACGCGCCTTTTCGGCTTTCTCTTCCGCTTCAAGCTGCCGGCGTAGTTCGGCTTTTTGCTCTTTTGATAATTCTTCGATGTTCATACTGTTTGATTTTTAAATGATTTATTACGTTTGTTGATATTGTTCAATCTGCTCCATTCATTCCGGAGGATGTTCAGATCATGTTCCAATTTGTCAATTTCTTCGCTCCATTCATTCAGAAGCCTGCGTTGTGCCGTCATATCCTGCCAGGGACGCGAGATCATTGTCTCTGCCAGGAAGTCGCTGTCCGATGTTAGCATCTCAATCCGCCGTTTCAGGCGGTTTGCCCGTTCCTCTATGTCCGAGAGGCGTTGGGCGATAGGGATTATTGCCATATCAATTCCTTTCGGCGATAGCCTGTTCTTTACGTTGTTTCTTCAGGATATTGTCGCAATAGGAACAAATAGCTTTAAAAAGCTCTGGAAGTTCGTCCAAAGAGATTGCCGGAAGTACACGCCCCCGGCTAATAGGGAGACCTCGGATATGCCGGTTGACATCATCATATCCGTTGTTCGTGCTAACACCTATACGGGAAAGCTGTTTGAATATCCGGTGATACCAGTCTTTACGGACAGCTTTCTCGTTAAGTTCCGCTTTCAGGCGATCCGTATCAGTAGCCACGTTGACCTGTCTTTTCAAATCGGCCAGTAACTCGTTATACTCTGCATCGGTCAGAGAGGACAATCCTACACGACGTCCGTGAGCTACCCCATATTTTCCGATCAGGAAACTTTCAATAACACCGCCCTTGATTGTTTCTACTTCCGCCGGGTCGTAGCCGGGAATGCGTTTTAGGTAACCGTAAAAGAGGCCAGTGTTGCGACTTTTATAGGTGCGTTTTTTTGTTGTCATATCTATTCCTCCATATTTGATTTATATAATTGATCACCCCAATAAAGCGATGCCCTTTCTTCCCAAATGACAAAGGGCTTATGTTCCTGTCCTTTGTCCAGGTAGCGACTTTTAGCATCTGCCCGAAAGCCTTCTACATATATTTTGCATCCACTGTCGTACATTACCTTTTCTGCCACTTTGCCATCCGGATTGCTGCCTTTTGCATGTGAGATAAAGACAAACAGCTTGCCTGGATGTTTCTGTCGGAGCCGCTTGTATTGGGTGTAGTTCATACCAGTATATTGGATAGAATCTATCAACACAATATCCCAACTTTTACGCATCGTTAGCTTTTCACTTAGCTCTTCCATCGGCATTTGGTCGAGTAGCACCAGTTTTCCGCTAACCTCCATCATGTTCACATCCTCGAAAGAGCGTTGAAGGGAAAGGCTGTCACCTTCTTCCAGGCTATTGTAGGCTACCCGCCCGAAGTTGGTCAGGTATTTACACAAACGACAGGCGAAACTCGTTTTTCCGCTACCGCTCGCACCCCAGATAATCCATGATCCTTTGAGAGCCGGACGTCCAAGCAGGTCGTACCATGCACCCTCGAAGTCCATGCTTTTCTTTTTACTGGATAAAAATTGTTGAACGCCTAATATCTTAGCCATGCCTTAATACTGATTAAATTGGTTGGCCATTTGTTCCCGTTTCACCAATCGCATCAAACGGCGCAGGTCCTCACAGAAGAACACGTGCTTTTCCTTTGTCTCACCCTTCTTGTTCTGAACCTTGACCAAACGTTTTACTTTGTCGACTTCGCTCCAAATGCGATCCACGGCATCTTCATCCAGCCCGTTCGCTTGGCCGATAGCTTTAACGTCGGCTTCCGTTGCCCCGGGAAGCTCAATATAGGACCGCCCCAGACGGCTGTCTATTTCATCATAACCCTTCGTATTGTTACGCACACCGCGAGCAATCTCTTTATGGAGATTCTCCGTACCGGCCAAGACACATCCCAGGCGGTGCTCCGTGCGATTGTACAGCGGGATCAGTTTACGAAACGCGGCAGGTTTCAGCTTATCCGCTTCGTCAATGATCAGGATCGGTCTGTTTGCAGCCATCCCGTTCAAATATTCAGTGATCATTTTCAGTAAGGTTGGAATATCCGTGTAACCCCGTTTAGGTATGCCACAGGTACGTTCAGCCAATTCCAACAGGAATTGGCGGGAGTTCCATTCCTCGGCTTGGATAAAGATCACACTTCCCGTCAGATCGGAATTGAACAGATGCTCCAGCGTTTGCGTTTTGCCGCTACCGGCTTTGTTACTGATCGCCATCCACATGCTTTGCTGTTTGCAGGAACGGAATACGAACTCTATCTTTTGATAGTTTTTGATCGTTGTCACTACCTGCCATCCGTCCTCCTGATATCCGAGGGCAATAGCGATACGTTTGTCCATCTCGGTTGTATCGGCACCATACTTACCGTTCATCCACTGGCTTATAGCCGTGCTACTGATTCCACATTTTTCAGCTACTTTATTCTGCGAGCCAAGGCGCGTGATCCAGTCGCCTACATGCTTCATTAATCCGTTTCTATTCATATATTAAATGCTGTTTAAAATTCGTTTAAATAGTCCTGTTCTCCACTCACGAAATCAAAATCGTCGTCCTCCACGAACTCCGCTTGCTTTACTGGTAACGTTTTCGCCCTCTTCCGCCCGGAAACCTCGTTGCGGACATCTTTGTGTCGTCCGAGGCTGTCGGTAATCACATGGGCGGTGAGCGTGTCTTTTAGTTGGTCTGCGTTTTCCTCAAAAAAGTCCCGAACAATATCACCGGATTCTTTACGTTTCTGAATGATGGTGTCTATCATTTCTTTGTTATGCATTCTGACACGCATCAGTTCGTCCATATCACCGTCTTTACGATCCATCAAAGCCATAGGCTGTTCGTATTTCCGCTCCAATAGGAAACGGATGGTTCCCTCTTTAGGCTCTTTCGCCGTACCTACGTTCTCGATGGCCATTACCTCATTCATGTCCGCCGGATTATACTTCAGGAAGAAGGTGGCATGTCCGTAATTGCGGAACTCAGGATCGAAGCAATCATACCAAAATTTCATATTGTCTATCTGGAGACGTACCCCGTCACCGTTTATTTTGCGCGGAGCCGCCGTCTCTCCGAAGGCGTATAAGAAATCTTTCTTATCGAAGGCCAAATGCTTTTCCTGAGGCATGTCTATCCATTTGTTGATGAAATCTTCTCGCTTTACATTTCGGTCGAACTCGATCATTTTTTCTAACTGTGCGCAACAACCGGCGTAATCAGGGAAACTGCGTTTATGCGCCTCGATCCAGTCGTCGCTCACCTGTATGCGGCTCCGGCTTTTCACGCCGTGGCCACTACTGTTAGGAAGCAGGCGGAGGTATTTGCGGTTGAACCAGTTAAAAAAAGGCTCTATGATTTTTGCCTTCGCGTTGCCTACGGCTGCCGGTGTATAATAGTGGGTGCAAGCCTCGTAGAACGACTTCAGGTTACCACGTCCGTAGTTATCGGTCTGGATTTGCCAGGGCTTAAAGTAAGCCCCGAACAGTTCGTGCACATGCTCGAAGGCATTACGGAAGGCTTGGCGGATCAGTGCGGACGATTCGTGCGTACCGATCGCGTAACCAATGATGTATTTGTTGAACGGGTCGACGATGGCAACTACTGTAGGGCGATGGTGGTAAGTCGTGATGCTCCGTCCTGTCGATTTGTCGATGCCACGGCTCTGATAGAACAACTCTGTATCCCAACCATCCACACACCAGAAATACATCGGGCAAGTGGGCTTTGTACGTTTTACCTGCATCAGCCTCTCATTGGCCAGTGCCTTCTTTCCGTGCCGTCCGGCAAAACATTCCGAGTGCTCCTTGCGGTAATTGGCGATTGTGCTACCGCAGACCGTCTTCCACCCCATCCGCACGGCGACAGCGTTGAACAATTTTGCAACGGTCTCGTTGTCGATATTACGCCCGTCACCCAATAATTCCGCAATCAATGCGTCCTGTTCGGGAAGTATATTGTGCCGAGCGTTCTTATTGCCATGCTTGGCAGAGATCAATGCGATATAACCGCCTTCTTTATATTTTTCGACAACCCGCTTTAATGACAGATGATTTTTAGGCAAACGGCATCCTATTTCCTCCTGAATGCCTTGCAAATCCCGGCTTATCTCCGGCCATACGCGGTTGAAGGGTTTGCCGTACGATTTGATACATAATATCCGGTTGTTGGACAGATTGATGATGCTGTTTAGTGCTGACGCGTTCATCGTATATAATTCGATGTGTTCCGGCTTAAGATGTTCGTTGCCTCCTTCGTCCAGCGTATGATCCTGGTAGAACTTCTCGGCCACCAGGTCGCGGACAATCATGTTTTTCAACACATACTTTTTAGTATTACTTTCCGGATCGCCATATTTGGCAACTACCTTTTCTTTGATCCGATCTGGAAGGGAATTGTAGGCTACAAGAGCAGGGGTACCGTAACAGGCACGACGAAGAACACGGAACTTTTGTTCTTTTTTGTAATATTTAAAGTTAGAATCTGACATGATCGGACGCTTCAAAGAATCTGCATCCATCGGATCACCGCCTGTTAGCTCTGCATAAGAGATACATAATATGTTGTTGTAGTATTCCATATTTGTCAATATCTTTTCATTATTGTTCCCCGTGGTGGAGTCGAACCACCAACCATCGGACCATCCGGGGACTACTAATTTCAATTATTTATCCTTCGTCTGATAACCAGTCTATAAACTGTTCGAATCTTCTTTGTGCCCGCGAAGGGATGTTCAGCATTAAGATACACCAAGTGGCTGCCGTGACCAGCATCGCCCATACCTGCCAGGGAATCTCCGTTCCACTGTCCATACACCACTCGATCGTCTGGCAGCCGGCCAGTACGAAAACCGCCATCAACAACCACATCAATAAAACTATGACAAACGCCAATACCCTGATCGTTTTCATACTAAGCCCTCCTGATACCACGATTCAACCGCCAGATCGGCATCCATCCGCCGCGCTTCCAATCCGTTTTCCAGCATCAATTCATACACCATGTCAACCAGTGTCCCTTTATCCATCCGTGCCGAATAATCAGCCCCGTACACTCCCATAATCGTCCATATCGCCCGCTGTGCGCTATATTTCACAGCCTCCCGTGCCCGCTTCTTGCACTCCCGCCAGTCTTTACAGTCTCGTACCATGATCTTCTCCTTATTCTTTAATTGTTTTCACCACATTCCCTTTTGCGTCCAAAACCTTGACTGGCTTGCTGATCTCTTTTTCCTCGAGTAGAATGCCACCATGTTGCAAAGCCATCTCACGTATAGTTTTCGATAGTGGACTGTTTCGTTTAAAACTCAATGCCATACTCAGCGCTGCAGAGGTGACACCCAACTTTTTGGCTATTATACGGCGCATCTCTGTGTCTTTTAATTCTATTCTTCTTACCATATCAATGATTGTTTACCAGTTTGTCTATTAATGAAAGGCGCAGTTCCTTTTCGTCAATCTTTGCCACATCAGCCAAAATTCCAACAAGGCGCTCCTGCGTCAAGCGATTATGTCGGCGTTTCTCAGGTTCCGGCCAAAGGGAAAGCTGTTCAGCTTTCACGGCTTGTTCGCTTGTGAAGATTACTAAATCTTCTGCCCAGTCGCGGAAAAGTTTGGCACGTTCCGATTTGATGAAGAAGCCAAGGCGAACTATACCGCGTTTAGTCCAAAGGGTTTGTTTATTTGGTATGTAATTGCCTGATTCACACCCTGCGTTGGTTTTTCCAACGCATGTAATAAAGTGTTTTCCGTCTATTAGTTCATCTAAATGATCATGCTTGTGGGACCTTAATGTCGCTGCACTAATTCCAAATCCTTTTGCAACTTCTGCTGTTGTCATTAAAAACTCATGTTCCTTGTTCGGTTCAACCATCACTATCAGGTTCTCCGCCACTGTGAATTGCTTTTCTTTTTCCATATCTAATATGTTTAAAATTTGCCTATCTTTACGGCGTGTTAAATACTTACACAATGCAATATTACTAAGATTATCGCAAACAGCAAAATATTTTACTATGATTTTAGCAAACACAAAATACAGGATTTTACATTATATTGATAGTAAGGGGATTAGCAAGTCATCTTTTTATGAAAGTACCGGAATAAAACGAGGCCTATTAGATAAGGACAAGATGAATTCTACTGTAACTGATGTTTTTATTGCTAAGATTTTAGCAGTATACACGGATTTAAATGCTGACTGGTTGCTGACTGGCCGCGGCTCGATGTTGAAATCAAATGGATCTTCTGTAAACAATCAATCTATAAAAGGTGATGGGAATAATATGATTGGTGGGAATGGAGCTATCTCTGTTGATGACAAAGATTCCCAGCAGTCAAGTCTCATTATAGCTGAATACAATGAACGACTAAAAAAACAAGAACTTTATATACAAAGTCTACTTGAAGAGCAGAAATCTTTACATCAGCAAATCAGCAAATTGATAGATAAACTTAAATAAAATAAGCCATGGAAAAGAACAAACAACAAATCGAAGGGAATAACAATATACAGATTGGTGTTAATCATGGAGACATCATTCATACAGAAAAAGTTATTAGAAAAACAAATGCAGTACCTAACCCGGAAATTCATATTTCGGAAGAACAAGCGTTTGTTATTCAGCAAAAAGTCAATGATTTAGTAGACTTGATTTGTAAGGTAAAAGATGTTGAAAGAAAAAATGCATATATCGAAGTATATGGTGGACTCAAACGTCACTTTAAAGTTACAGGATATAAGTTCCTATCCAAAGATAAATTTGAAGATGCTATACGATATTTGGAACAGCTGAAAGTAATCAAATATCGTCCAAACTAAGAACCTCTGATAATGAGGAATATAGAAAACAATATTATAAGTCTATCCATTCCAAGGCAAATGAACTAAATCTTTCTCATGAAGAATTGTATCAGTTTATCAACGACTATCTAAACCCCAAAAAGGAAATACAGTCTTTGAAAGAACTTAGTGATACTCGGTTAAAGAAAATTTATACAAAACTATTTTCTATGAAGTAAATACAGCAGCCTACAATAGTGGATCAGGATCTGCAGCGATAATTTTTTTAATATCCGGGATTGTCAGGAAGAAAGCTCTTTCTGACATTCTTTTCAATATTTCCTCTTCAGGCAAGTCGCTCAATAGCTTGAGAAAATGGAAGCAATCACACAACCTTTGGTTGCGCAATCTGATTAATTCAGGTGATCTATCTTTACTCATATCTATTTGTGGCAATTAAAACAAATTTAATACCATCTTGCTACATATTCTTTATGATTTATAAGGTCAACAGCCTTAAATTCAGGAGCATAATCCCATGCAATGACGGCAGATTTGAGGGCGTGATCTATATATGGGAAACGAAATTCATTAGACTCCGATCGATAGGTAAAATGACCGATTTCTATGTTCCCGGAATTACACCACATGGCAAGAACTTTTGAACCATCTTTTGGGCGCTCATCAGGCTTTTTCCACATGACGGCTCCGATAAAAGGGGTATTAAACGTACCCTCTTGTAAAATAGGACAACCTTCAAACTCCTCTTCGTCACGATTGTGGCAAAACTGATTATTACATCTGACATTGTGATATATACATCCCATCATATTACCTCCTCCTATGTCTAAACCATATTAAAACGTTCATATTTTACCTCAAAAATACACAAATAAATTGATTATCAAGTATATATAAGCTTATTTTATCATCCACAAGCACATATATATTGGAAATATCCCCCTTTGAAAGCAAGCAAATATCCTGTATATAACATCAATTAACCACATATCCCCACCGTTCAGAGCCAATATTTTCAAAAATACTATCCCCAACACTATCCCCAACACTAACCCCAATCTGTAAAAACAAGCGAAAAACAGGAAAAATGATGTATCGTGTGTGGTATATGGAAAAAGGAAACATCATTTGTCCATAGAGAGCTTTTAAGATGCCGGTATAGTCTTTTAGTGGATAGTGACTATCTATTCTACTTGCCAACAGGCAAAAGGATGTATATGGCCCAGAAGCCTTATACAGACAAAGAAACAGCCTCGGACATAGAAGTTATCCAAGGCTCAAATAAGTTGCCGGAAATAGCCTTATCAGGCTTTTAGGGGAAAAGCGATTCTTACAGACAAGAATGCGCAATTTTTAGAAACCAATGGGAAAGAACTTCCCATTTTTCGATCACTTTTTATTCAGGAATGGGTAGCAAATGGGAAGTGATGTGAACTTTTCGTTTTCCAGAGCCATTTATATTATTACCTGTATATCAATATTTTACAGTATTAAATATTTACTTTTCATTCTCTCTTTCATAACTGGCAGCGCAGTATAAGGACGACATTATTATCTATAAGATTAATGTGGATAATGAAAAAGAATTGGCGGCTGCATTCGGCATCCAGAGTATACCGACTTTGCTGTTTATCCCCAAGAATGGTAAGCCGCAGCTTGCTCAGGGAGCTTTGTCGAAAGAGCAGTTTGTGGAACAAATCGACAATTTCTTGTTGAAGAAGTAAAGTATATCTCTTTGAAGATAATTGCATAGCGCCTGGTTCTCTTTGTAGGGCCAGGCGTTTTTTTGTGTAGGAGAGAGGCGGCGGGCAATAAAAAAGAGGGCACCTTAGGGGTGTCCTCTTTTTATTTTGGCTCGGCACGAATTATTCAGCGCTTTCTGCTGCTGCAGGAGCTTCTTCTGCCGGAGCGGCAGCAGCTGCTTCTTCAGCTTGCTTAGCAGCTTCAGCGGCTGCCAATTCTGCTTTCTTTTTAGCAACGATTTCTGCTTTTGCCTTGTTTGCTTCTTTTTCGGCTTCCAGACGAGCTTTTTCTGCAGCTTTTGCAGCTTCGCTGTCTTTCTCTTTTATAGCCTGAGTAGAAGCTTGTTTGTTCTTCAACCAAGCCTGAAACTTAGTTTCAGCTGTTGCTTCGTCGAATGCACCTTTCTTAACGCCTTCCAGTAAGTGCTTTTTCATGCAAACGCCTTCACGGGAAAGGATATTACGAGTGGTGTCTGTAGGTTGTGCACCTACCTGTAACCAATACAAAGCTCTTTCGAAGTTCAAATCTACTGTAGCAGGATTAGTGTTCGGATTATAAGAACCTATCCTTTCAATAAACTTTCCATCACGTGGAGCCCTGCTGTCTGCGACTACGATCTGATAAAAAGCGTAGCTTTTACGACCGTGTCTCTGCAATCTAATTTTTGTTGCCATGTTTGAAATAATTAATTTAAGCTGTTTGTATTAGCGGGTGCAAAGATATGAATTTCCGGATAGAAAACAAATAGATCGGGAAAGAAAATAATTGCGTATTTTTGTAGCGGATGCAAAAATACACAATTGCCTAATAATAAACGAATACATTATGAATACAAATATACTGAAAAAGATAATCTTTACATTGCTGTGGACTCTGTATGTGAGTGTTTCCGCCTTAGGGGAAGAAACGGTTTCTACAGTCCTGCCGAT
Organism: Parabacteroides sp. AF48-14; assembly: GCF_003477465.1. Classification (NCBI taxonomy): domain Bacteria; kingdom Pseudomonadati; phylum Bacteroidota; class Bacteroidia; order Bacteroidales; family Tannerellaceae; genus Parabacteroides; species Parabacteroides sp. AF48-14. The sequence continues at coordinate 2,265 of NZ_QUDI01000069.1, read as the reverse complement.
TGCCGATCCTTATATCTTGTGTTATAAAGATATGTATTATGCCTACGGAACTTCAAGGGGGGACGGTTTCGAGGTCTATTGTTCGAACGATCTGAAATCATGGAAGCGGTCTGCAAACCTGGCTTTGAGCAAGGATGATTCGTATGGAGACAAGTGGTTCTGGGCGCCGGAGGTTTACTATGTCGAGAAATACAAGAAATTTTATATGTATTATTCGGTGGAAGAACATGTTTGTGTCGCGACGTCCGATTCCCCTTTAGGTCCCTTCGTGCAGGACGAAAAACGACCTATCCGTGAAGAGAAGGGGATCGATACTTCTGTCTTGTTCGATGAAGACGGGAAGGCTTACCTTTATTTCGTCCGTTTTACGAATGGCAATGTGATCTGGTGCGCGGAGCTGAAAGACAACCTGAAAGAAATAAAGGAAGAGACACTGACGCAATGCATCGAGCGACCGAGCCATGGGAAACAGTGTTCGGAAAGGTTGCAGAAGGACCTTCACCACTTAAACTAAACGGTGTTTATTACTTGCTCTATTCAGCCAATGATTTCAGAAGCCAGGATTATGCGGTCGGTTATGCCACTTCCGCATCGCCCTTCGGCCCGTGGAAGAAATACGCGGGAAATCCCTTGTTGCACAAAGTGGAAAACCTTGTCGGCACAGGGCACGGCGCTCCGTTTGTGGACAGAAATGGGAAATATCGTTATGTCTTTCACGCGCATAAAAGCCAGACGGAGGTCAATCAGCGGAATACATATATTATCGATATGTCTTTTTCTGACAAAAACGGAGTCTCGATCGGCGGCAATCTGATTCGACCGGTAGTCGTAGAATAAGCTTCCGCCTTATAGTTTATTGACTAACTCATCTGCAATAAAACCGAGCTCTACATCTCCGATTTCTCCTATTCGTACGACTACAACTTTTTTGTCAGGATCTACGTATAAGACTTGCTTCATATATCCCATGGCATAAAAGGCATTTGTATATGCGAGGACGCACCATTTCCCATTTCTCTGCTTTTTTATGTCGTAATAGTCGTATTTTGTTTGCTGCATAGCTTTTTCTGCACTGATTGAATCCGGAAAATAGGGCCCGTCTTTGGTGTAATACCATTCATCCATGCTATACCATTGATATTGATAGCCTTCATTGTTGACATTAGGCGTGGTGGATTTCTTTATCCAATCGGGATTGATAATTTGTTTTCCATTCCATTTTCCCTTGTTCAGGTAAAGTTGTCCGATCTTGGCCAGGTCGATAGCCGTCAGGTTCAGTCCTTGATAGGCTTTGGCCGAACGATGTTTCTCGTCGTCGAGGCTCCAGGTGGCATCATGCTCCATGCCTAATGGAATCCATATTTTCTCTTCCAGGTATTTACCCAATTCTTTACCTGTTGCCTTTTCCAGGACGATACCTAATAGGGCGGTGGTTACGCTTTGATACTCATATACGCTGCCCGGTTCGTGGGCGAATTTCATTTTTTTTATTTGTCCCAATTGGTTTTTACCGTAATATAGCTTTGCCATTTTGGAAAAACGGCTGCCATAATTTTCATTGAACTTCAGTCCGGAACGCATATTCAACAAGTCTTCAATCGTCAGCCTCTGAAATTTGGCATCACCGCTCAACAGTTCGGGTACATATTTCGTGACAGGGTCCGTAACGCTTTGTATATAACCGTCTTCAATGGCTAATCCGGTCAATAGGGATGTTACTGATTTTGAGATGGAGAAAACGTTCATCAGCTGGTTGCGGTTGTAACCGTTATAGTATTTTTCAAATAAGACGGAGTCATTCCTTATGACAACAAAAGCGGCTGTCCGGGTCGATTGCAAGTAGGTGTCTAAAGGTAAATCGACTGTATCTCTGTCTCTGCCTTGACCTCTTACTAATAGCTGGCTAATGTCGTTATTGCCGCATGGTTTAAAATGATAGATGGAATCCCCATGATGGATTGCGGTATAAGGGAATTGGGTATAATCGTTGATAGTCGGGTATTTATAGAATATCCCGCATGATGAAAGCAGGGCAACGGCAAGGCCGATAGAGCCAAGAGCGCAGATTGTCCTTTGTTTGGATTTAATGTAACTGTTGAATTTCATGTTGTCGTGTTTAGTAGTTCTTTGTTTGTATAATATACAAAAAATGTGCCAATGTGTTTAAGGCGTTGGTTATCAATTGGAATAGGTCTGTCAGCGTGGTCGCTAACTGTCAAAATTTTTTAGACAACGGTGTCTAATTTGACATATTGAAGCAAGAAA
>NZ_QUDI01000068.1:0-17024 GCF_003477465.1 Parabacteroides sp. AF48-14 | reverse complement strand
AGGATTATAAGATACCTCTTGTTCCTTTACTCCAAAAGATGCAAATTCTTTATGGCGTCTTATGAAAGCCAATTTTTCTAATATTTCCTTTTTTTGATTCATAATCACTGACATGTAATTATCTACGTTTTCCGCTATTATCTTCGCTCAATTACAAATATATATCATAAGGACGAAACTTCGGAGCGTTCGGTCTTCCTTTTTTCTATGGTATGCTCAAAAGCAGTTTTTGCGGATGGTTGTTTGGGCGTTCCCCTTCGGGTCGGGCTTTCCGCTGCAAGTCCTCGCTATGCTGTGGGCTTTCCCCTGCAATCCCTAACGTGGGTGAAAGGGCTTTCACAGTCTTGCGCTTGCACCTTGGCGCACGGGCTGTCCCGTCCCGGCGTCCGTTTCCGACCATTCCGTGAGGCTGCATGGCCGAAGCCGGACATCGGGGCGGAAAGACAAACGGAACACATCCGTCCGTGCCGCCCGAAAGAGTTCCCCGGCGTTTGTCCGGCAGCCGAAACCTGACCGTGCTCCCATATACTTCTCCCGCCCGTATCTCCTTGCCTTGGGAAACGGGCGTTCCCGGCTCTCCGGAAGGCTTCTTCTTCCCGCACCCGGCAAGTAACTTACCATTGACTGGAATAGACTGACAGGGCATTTTTTCCCTAAGCTGATTGGAAAAACATTGACGAAGGTAGGCGGAGGTGAAAGCAAATCCGCAAAAAATGCCAAATCTCCACCCTGCGGGTAGTATTTACCATTTTTTCAGATGGTTGCAATTCACCTTTTCCGCTATCAATGATGGTCAATGTTCTTCCCAATCAGCCAAGGGAAAAAAATTGGTTGGGGCGACAAGCGATGAAAACAGAGTAATAACGATTAAAATTTGTGAGTTATGGCAACAACGAACAGCACCATCGAAAAGATTGCACCGATGTTCACCGATTTGTTAATCAAGAAAATCGAGTGCTTGAAAACGGATTGGCAAAAGCCGTGGATTGCGAGCCTTGAACAAGGTTTGCCCCGCAACATCAGAGGGACGCTCTATAACGGCGGAAATGTCTTGATGTTATTGTTCTACACCGAGTTCATGAAATTCACTTTGCCCGTGTTCCTCACGTTCAACCAAGCGAAGGAAGAGGATTTAAGTGTTTGCAAGGGCGCACGCTCGTTTCCCGTCTATTATTGGTTTAAGTTCGTGGTACACAAGGAAACGAAAAAGACAATCAAGTACGAGGAATACCGCAAGCTGCCCGCAACCGAGCAGGAAAATTACAAGGTCATCCCGCAGATGAAGTATTACAATGTCTTCAACATCGACCAGACCGATTTTGCCGAAAAGCAGCCCGAACGCTACGAGCGTATGAAAAAGGGGGAGCAACCCGAAGACTATTCGGACGGGATGATTTACGAGGCGTTGGACGAGCTTGTCTATCTGCAAAATTGGTATTGCCCCATCAAGGTGCAGTATTCGGACAGTGCCTACTATTCGCCCTCTTCCGACCATATCATTTGCCCGCAGCGTGAGCAGTTCCCGCAGGGAGCGGAATATTACGGCACGCTCCTGCACGAGATGGCGCACAGCACGGGAAGCCCCCAACGGCTGAACCGCACGTTCGGCAGCTTCTTCGGGGATGCGCTCTATGCCCGTGAGGAACTTGTCGCTGAACTTACCGCAGCCCTTTGCGGTGCGTTCTTCGGCTACGCAACCGCACCGCAGGAGAACAACGCCGCCTATCTGAAACACTGGCTCACCAAGCTAAAGGAAGAACCCGCCTTTTTGGTGGAGATATTGGGGGACGTGAACAAGGCGGCGAAGATGATTGCCGACAAGGTAACCGAACCGATAAACGAACCCGCAGCAGCCTAAGCGGGACAACAAAGGAACAAGAGTATAAACCAACGGGCGGAGCAGTCCGCCCCACTAAAGACATAAGACGATGAAAACATTATCGGAAAAGGAATTTAACGGGTTAAACATAAAAGCTATGTTTACCGAGAAGGTGGAACAGGCAAAAAAAGAACTGTCTCCACTCATGCAGGAGGTAAGGAAGTACATACCCCAAGCGGAATACGGCTACCACGTGGTAAGCGGTGAATACCCCGCATTTTACGGCGTGCGCATAGAGTTCACGTACAACGGCATCCGTTTCCATGTGTACAGGATAAACAAAGAGAACAAATACAGGATAGCCACCGACATGGAGCATTTTGAGTATGTCAACCGCTACGACATCGAAAGGGCGGGCAACCAATACGAAAAGCCGTGCAATATCGGCGTGTTCACCGCCAAGAAAATAAACGATTGGATAAACTACTGCACGCAGATATACAGGCAGGTGGAGCAGGAAAATGCGGAGAACTCGAAAAAGGTAGCCGACTTCTTGAAAAGTATCGAGAACGAACCCGTAAGCTGGGAACGTAGAAACTATGCGAAAGGGACGATAACCCGCAACGGCTTGCGCTTCACTTTCTACATAGAGAAAGGACACCTCTCCTTTGAACTGTCCCTAAGTTATCGGGGAACGGCTGATTACGACACTTTCCGGCTGTTGGCTGATAACCGCTATATCCCGAAAGGAAACTATTAAACAACCACGGGCGGAGCAATCCGCCCGACAAGACCCAAGAATATGAAAACGGCATTTGTTTACAAACGGATATACCGCCTAATCCTTTGGGCTTCGGTGGTTTATTTCCTCACCACCACCGCAGGGCGGTTTTTCGCCTTGTCGCTTGTCGTGGCTCTGTTTTACTTCGTGGCACGGCTTGTTCTCGCCCTTGCGTGGCGTCTGTTTGTCGGTTTCGTGTTCGTACTGATAATCATTCTTTTAATACTCTAAAATTTACCGATATGGAAACAAGGACATGGACAGAAAACGGAACACCCGTTACCAAGGAAAAGACGGTAGCCTTTTCGGGACACCGCACCAACCGTATAGCCAAGTTCACGGCAGACCGTGAGAAACTCTTCAGGGAGGTGGCGTTCGATACATTTGTAGCCATCGAGAGTTATTGCATCAAAAAAGGCTACGACACCTTTTTGTCGGGAATGTGCGAGGGCTTCGACCTTATCGCAGCAGAGGAAGTATTGAACCTTAAAAAGGAATACCCGCATATCCGTTTGAAATGCGTTGTCCCCTTCAAGGGACAAGCCGAGCGGTACACCCAAGCCGACAAGCGGCGTTACGACACCATTTTGGCGCAAGCCGATGAAGTGGTAACCTTGCAGGACGGATATACCGAGGGCTGTTTCCTACGACGTAACGACTACCTTTTGGAAAACTCCGCTTTTCTGATGGTCTATTACGATGCGGTAGCCGTGGGCGGTACGTTCTACACCCTCAAACGGGCGGTAGAGCAAAAGAAGAAGTTCGCGAACGTGTGCTATAACCGCAGGTAGCCCGCAAGGGCGGATTTTCCGCCCGCTACTTTCTTTCGTGAGCCGGAGCGGGGAAAGAAAGATAGCAAAGAAACCGATTGCCCGAACGGAACGGTTTGTCAAAAATCAAAAAGAACAAGAATAAACAATCAACTTAAAAATAACAGATTATGAAGACAAAAGCAAATCAATCAGCAGCAGAGAGAAACATCACGATGGTAGCATTGGCAGACATTCAGCCGAGCGGTTTCAACCCACGCAAGCGTTTCGATGAAACGAGCCTTTACGAGCTTGCCGAGAGCATCAAGCAGCAGGGCGTGTTGCAGCCCATCACCGTGCGACCCGTTGACGGGACAGACCGTTACGGGATTGTTTTCGGGGAACGCCGTTACCGTGCGTCCGTCATTGCGGGCAGGGACGAAATTCCCGCAATCGTAACCGAGTTGTCGGACGAGGAAGCCGAGGAAATGGCGATTACCGAGAACTTGCAGCGCAAGGACGTGACACCCGTGGAGGAAGCCGCAGCCTATCAGCGGCTTATCGAGAGCGGACGCCACACCGTGCAGACCTTGGCGCAACTCTTCGGAAAGAACGAGAACTACATCCGCACACGGCTGAAATTCACCGCCCTTATCCCCGAAATCGCCGCCCTCTTGGATGCGGATGAAATCACCATCAGCGTGGCGGCTGAAATCTGCCGATACGGGGAGGACATTCAGCGTGAGGTGTACGAGAAACATTTGCAGGACGAGGGAACGTACAACAGTTGGCGGGGACTGAAAGCCGCCGATGTCGCAAGGCGCATCGAACAGAACTTCACCACCGACCTGCAATACTACCGCTTTGACAAGACCGAGTGCGCCACGTGCGCACACAACACCAATAACTTGCTATTGTTCCGTGATGGCGGGTGCGGGCATTGCGCCAACCGCACGTGCCTTGCCGAGATGAACGCCTCTTTCCTCATGGAGCGAGCCGTGCAAATCATGCGGAACCAGCCGGAGGTGTCGCTCTGCCGTGACCGCTACACCGCCAACGAGACGGTGGTAGAACGGCTAACCGCTTCGGGCTACGAGGTGGAGACCCTTGACAGGTACACCGCCTTTCCAAACTGCCCGAAAGAACCCAAAGCCGAAAATTTCAACGACCCCGAACGCTACGGGGAAGCCCGCACCCGCTACGAGCAGCAATGGGCGGACTACATGGAGCAGGAGGAGGAAGTCACCCGCAGGAGCGGAGCGGGGGAAATCACCGTCTATGCCAAAATCGGGCAGAAGGAGATTACATTCTGTTACGTGGAGAACATGACCGAAGCGCAGACAGCGGACGGAACGCCCGCACCCGCACCGCTCTCACCCGTGGAGAAGTTGGAGAAGCAGGACGAGCGCAACAAGGAAATCGCACTCGAACGCACGGTGGAGGACACCAAGAAGCAAATCCTCGAAGCCGACATCACGGGCGGTAAGTTCAGTGCCGATGAAGATACCATGTTGTACTTCTTCCTTCTCTCCTCGCTCCGGAAGGAACACTTCGCAGCCGTGGGGATTGCGGAAGACAAGCAGTATATCACGGACGAGGACAAGATGGGGATTATCGGCAACCTCACCGTGAGGATGAAGACTATCATCCGCAGGGACTTCCTTGTAGCCAACTTCAAGGGAGCGTGCGGGAACAACACCGTGGCGACCCTCTTGCTTGACTTCGCACGCAGGCACATGCCGGAGGAACTCGCCAACATCGAAAGGGAGTACAACGGGGTGTACGAGAAGCGTCACCAGCGCATCGAGGAAAAGAAAGCCGTCCTATTGGTGCAGGAACGGGCAAGGGAGCGCAAGGTAACGCAACCCGAGGAACAACCGCAACCCGAAGAGATTGCAGCCTAAGGACAAAGGGCAGGGCGGAGAAATCCGCCCGCTACTTTCTTTCGTGAGCCGTGGCGAAAAAGAAAGATAGCAAAGAAACCGATTTTCAAACTTTCAAATTTTCAAACTTATGCGAACCGTACAGAGAACCTATACACTATTCGGCATTGCGGAACTGGAGGACGAAGCCCGTCAGAGAGCCTATACCGACTGGCTTGCCAAGGGAAACGATTACCCGTATGCTTCCGAGAACTGCGACACGCTCGAAGCCTTCTGCAACCTTTTCCGCATTGCCTGCACCAACTACCGTTACGACAGTTGCACATACGCTTACCGTTTCTATACCAAGCACGAGGCGGACACGGAGGAACTTTCAGGCGTCCGCTTGCTGGCTTACCTCTATAACAACCTCCATGCGGAGCTGTACAAGCCCAAGGTCTATTGGACGAAAGACCGCAAGAAAAGGCGCAGGAGCCGTATCTCCGTCACTTGCGAATGCCCCTTCACGGGCGTTGTGTCGGACGAAATCATCTTGCAGCCCCTCATGGACTTCATGCGCTCGCCCGACACACGGAATTTCAAGGAACTCATGCGTGACTGTCTGGAAAACTTCTTCCGCTCGTGCCGTGACGATTGCGAGTATTGCGAGAGCGAGGAGTATTTCACGGACGAGAGCCACAGGAATAATTGGGAGTACCTTATCGACGGGACACTTTTCAAGGAAACGGCATGAAGCGGGAAATCAGACAGAACGGGAAAACCGTCCTTTACAGCGAGGACGGTCATAGCATCCCCATGATATTCAACAACCTTGTCGGGAAGAACCTCAAAGGCAGGGAGTATTCGGACTATATCGCTTTCGTAGCCATTCCCGACATGGGATTTACCTACGGGAAGATAGCGTATTATTCGGATGGGAATTTAATCGCAACGGGGGAAATCACGCCATAACATCCCCCCTCTATGTTTCATCGCCGGAAGTCCGGGACGGGTAGCGATCCGCCCGGACTTCTTTTTTTACCCGCCCGTGGGAAAGGATTGACCCGATTTTCGGACGCACTTCTTTTTCTTTCGGTGAGCCGTGGGCGGGAAAAGACAAAGAAGCAAAAAGAAACCCCTTGACCCACCGGATTTTTTAGCCAAGCTCCACACTCATTTTTTAGCAAACCTACGGGGAAAAACGGACAAGTAGCAAGGCTGAACCTGACGGTTTTGCGCGCAATCTCCACACCTTCGGGTCGTATTCCACGCAAAAGCCTTGCATGAAGTCCGCTCTTTCCCCGTGCCCCAAAGCAAAAAATAAATGTTTCACTTTTAATTTTTTGCATTATGAATACACTGTCTTTTCCTCAAATCACCGTAAGTTACAAGGACGCTGACGCATCCAAGAGAGTTAGAATCCACTCTTCCAAGGAGTCTTACGACATCCTCAAGACCTTCTACGAGGACTGTATGCAGCACCACGAGGAGTGCTGGGCGATGTACCTGAACGGCGCAGGCAGGCTGCTGGGCGTCTCGTGCGTCTCACGCAGCGGCATGAACAGCACGGTGGTGGACATACGCATCGTCCTCCAGACGGCTCTCGTCTCCCACGCCTCGGGAATCATCCTCTCGCACAACCACCCGTCCGGCTCGACCGTGGCGAGCACGCCGGACAACAACCTGACCAGCCAGTTGAAGAAAGGCTGCGAGGCAATTGGCATACAGCTTTTGGACCACATCATACTGACCGAGGACACCTACCTCAGCTACATGGACGAGGGGATGCTTTAAGCGTCCCCTTTTTTGCTCGCTATCCTTTTTGCACTTCTTTTCTTTCGTGAGCGGGGCGGGAAAAGAACAAGAAGCAAAAGAAACCGGAAAGCGGCAGGGCGGATATGAAAAAAGCATCCCGAAGGATGCTTTCCATTTCGTCTGCTGCACAGCTCACGCTACATCTTCAATCCCCGTTTCCGCTCCTGCCGGATGTCGGAGAAGGAGAACTTCCCCGTCTCCTTGTCGAACTTCACCGACTTGTCCTTCTGCACGCCGTCCGGCGTCTCCATCCGTTTCACCTCCAGCGGCTTCCCGTTGTAGAAGTCCGTCATTTGCCGGTAGCTGAACTTTTCTCCCGTCAGGCTTTCCATCAGGCTGTTCAGCGTGTAGATGCTGTCTTGGTTACGCACGCTCTCCGGCACGAACTCCGGGTGGTTCCTCACCCAGTCCGGGTACAGTGTCTTCGCCATCAGGCAGACCTCCGGCGAGCGTTCCGCCCACGGGATCATCATCAGCGACTCCCGGCTGTGGGCGGCGCACCTGACATACACATCGGGCGTGAGCAGGCTTTTCGGCACTCCGCCACGACCGACGGCGGACATCCCCGACGTTTCCACCGCCACCCGCACCCGCTCCGGCGTTTGCAGGTGCACGGGCAGGATGCTGATGCACCTGCCGTCCAGCGGCAGCAGGAAGTCCGCCATTTCGCCGTTCATCACCTCCGGGCGGATAGCCACCGCCACCCCGTAGAGTTCTTCCGGGTTGTTCTCCCGGCACTCCTTCAGCACCTCCATGCACACCTCCGGGGACGGGATATGCTGGACCAGCCCCCGGTGGAAGTCGTTCCCGAATCCCGCTTCCGTTTCCAGCGCCTTCCGGCACAGTTCCGGAGTCTTCATCTCCTCGGGCACGTTCTCCAACTGCCAGCCGTCCTCTTCAACGGCGGCACGGCAGACCTCCGCCGTGCGGTCGTGCCTGCATATCATCTCTAAAGGCACCTGATACATTCTTTCTTCTCGTTCCATGTTTTTACATTTTTTCTTGTTATAAACCCCTTTAAACATCCACCGACAACACGCACATCCATCCGCCGCTCTCCTCGTCCGGCGTCCAGCATCTCGCCCGGACATGGCAATAGCCTCATTCTCTATCCACTCCAGCAGGCTTTCCGCTTCATCGCATTCCGTTTCCGCCAGCAGTTTTCTATCCGCCTCCGAGAGCAGCGACTTTATGTTCACGAACTCACGCACCTCCGGGTATTGCGGCAGCGTGTCCGGCACGTCGATATGCACAAAGTATTTCCGGAAATAAAACCGGATTTTCCCGCTTTTCCGTTCCACGCCCCGGGCTGGACAAGGTGGCGGCACTTCTGTTTTCATCCGCCTTCCGGCATCGTGCACACGGTATCTTTGCAGCGTCAGCGTGCAGCACGGTGTCCCGTCCCTGCGCAGGTGAAATCCCCGTTCCGTCACCCGGAACAGCTCGTGCTCCACGACCCGGCGCATGGTCCGGCAGTCGTCCTTCATGTCTTCCCAGACCTCCCCGGCGGAAACCGTCTCCAGCATGGCGAGCGTTTTCTCCGACAGCAGGTTTTCCGGACATATATTGTCCCCCGCTTGTGGAAGGACAATGTCCGTCCGCCACTTCGAGGCATGCAGGGCTTCGGAAAATTCCGGTATGTCGAGGTATAAAACCAGATCATTCCGTTCCATCCCCGTCCTCCTTGTCGTTGTCCGCATTGAAGTCGAACTCCAGCTCGACCGCCTGACCGTCCGAGTCCTCCACCCAGACGGTGAAGCCGCTCTGTTCGTCCGACAGCGGGGTGTAATAGAGCCGGAACGTCTCTTTCTCCAGCGGGTAGCGGTCATTGGGCAGCAACGCCGTGCCGTCGTCCAGTTTGAGCGTGCCTTCCCCGTCGAAGAGGAACCAGCGGATCGTGTACCGGGTGTCCTCCCAGCGTCCTTCCCGTTTCAGCTCGCACCGTATCTCCGCCGTCTCGTTCACTTTCAGCTCCTTCGGGACGGGCATCGTCTCTACCGTGAACGGGTATTTCGTCTGAATGTCCAGCCCGTCATTACAGGCTGCGACCAGCACGAGGGCGGCCACGATGTAGCAGCCCGTGAGCATTTGATAGATTATCTTTTTCATATACTTTGCAATCAATCAGTTGTTATCGAATCATAAAACGTATTCCCACGCCGACCTGCGTGTGGAACTTCCCGCAGTCGCCACCGAACAGCACCCGTTGGCGACCGTTTACCAGCAAGACAATCTTGTCCGTCACGTAGGCGGACAGCTCCAGCGTCAGCGCACCCCCGTAGATGAAATTGTCTTCATCCGTGAGCCGGGAGCCGTCCGGCAGCAGGCTCTCGCCCCAGTTCACCGTCTCGTACCCGGCAAGGGTGGACAGCCCCAGTGCGGCGAAGAACGTCTTCTTCCGGTCTGACAGGAAGTTCAGGTAATAGCCGCCCTCGCCCGTGAACTGGCTCGCCGGATAGAGGCAGTCCCGGTAGCCGTACCGCTTCTCCAAGTATTCCGCACCGACCACCCAATGGTGGGCGTTCTTCGTGTAGGTGCTCACCGCTATCCCGGCGTGGTAGCCGAAGCCGTCGCCGTTTTTCCAGCGCATGTTGTCCGACAGCCCACCCGTGAGCTGTATGCCCCTCATTCCGGGCAGGCACCGTTGGGCGTGTGCCCGGTTGAAAGTCAGGCACACCCCGAAAAGCAGGATAATGAACAGTAACCTTTTCATCGCTTACTTGATTTTCAGTTCGTTAATCTGTCTTGCCGCCACGAGGTCGGCGTTCTCCACCCGGATGGTCTGGTGCCTGCCGCCGTCCTTCTCGAACAGCTCGATGACCAGCAGCTTGTCGTCCGGTATGGTGAACTGCGGGACGGCATACACCGTGCGCACGTCGCTTTTCCCCTCCGTCACCAGCACCTCGTTGTAGCTGCGCACCGGGTCTATCACCCGTTCCTGAATGGCGGTGCGCTTCGGCACTTTCTTGTCCACGATCTTGAACCGGATAAAGTCCGTCCGGAAAGCCACGTTCGACCTGTTCCTCGTTTCCGTGTGGAAATAGAACAGCCCGTTGTGCGAGTGGACGGATTTCAGGAGGAACTGCACCCCGAAGCGTTTGCAGCCCAAGTGCCGGATCTCCCGCCTGTCCTCCTTGTAGATGCTCTGCATGATCAGCTTCACCAAGAGCGGGCTTTCGCCCGCCAGCTCACGGAAATGGATGTTCATGCGGGTATGCGAAAAGTCCGTCGTGTCCCCGTTCTCCAAAAAATCCTTCATCTCGATGTTCAGCATCTCCGGCTCATGCGCATACCGGGCATTGAACGAGTAGAAACTCCCGTCCTCGCAGATGACGGAAAAGTTCGTTTCCCCCGGAAACCCTTCGGTCGTCGCCTTCACCCGGATCACGTTCTCCGCACCGTCCGCTTTCCCGGCGATAATCCGGTCGCTTCCCAAATCCACGTACCGCACCGCCGAGGGGAAGATGATATGCACCGTCTTGGCGAACGTCACCTGCACCCCGTGGGGCGTAACCATCTGCCGGTAGGGTAGCTTCCGTGTAATCCCCTGATACAGGTCGTTGCCCGTGGTCCGCCGTATCGTATCATTCACTTGTGCGTTCGCACCCGTCACCATGCCCACAAGCAGGGCGACCCATCCAAAAATCTTTTTCATTGTCTTTACTTTTTAATGGTTTTATAATTTATTGATTTATTGTTGTTTGGCGTAGAGCATCAGCGGATCACCCGCTTTCAGGTGCACCTTTACCGTGCGGAATTTCTTGGCGAGGTACTGGCTGCCGCCCTGCATCAGCCCACGGGTGATGTCCATCGCCACCTGTTGCCCGGCGCTCCGTGCGAACGAGATGCTCGTTCCCAGCCCGCCGCCGATGTTCGCCATCGCCTCCTTTGCCGCTTCCCGCTCCAGTGAGGTTTCTATGCACAGCCCTTTCATTCCCTCGTTGTCATAGACCGCCAACTCCACCGGCAATATGTTACCTTGGTACTGGACGGACGATACCGTGATGTCGAGCCGTTCCCCCTGCACCTTGCCTGTACCGGATACCACCGTATTGCGTGGGATAATCAGGTTTCCCGCCTGCAACGGTTCGAGCAGCCGGAGCTTCACCTGTTGACCGTCCATAACCGTCTGGTCTTGGTGGATGCAGGCGGCTATCGTGTTCTTCCCGAGGGCGTACCCGCTGCCCACCGCCGTGTTGAAGCCGTAGTTCCTCGGCTGGCTGTACCGCCGCATGAACTCCGCATCGCTTAGGGGCTGTCGCAGCCCCGATACCGTCCGCTCCCGTGCCGCCTGCACCGCCACGGCGGGCTGTCCCAGACCGTTGCCGCCCTGCCCGGTGGCGGGTGCCTGCACGGTTGCGCCGTCCTGCCCGTTCTGCCCCATGTACTTGGCGGCAAGCTCGTAGCTCTTCTCCATCAGTGCCACCTGATCGTCGATTCCGCCCGCCTGCCGTTCCCTTTCTTCCAGTTTGGCGGTCAGCTCCTCCACCTGCCTTTTCAGCTCCTCCTTTTCCCCGTCCACCTTCGGCTCCTCGTAGAACGAGCCGAGTTTCCGGTTGATGTCCCGGTAGGCGGCGACGGAGGAGCGGCCGCCGCTGTTGCCCGAGTAGTCCCTGAACGGTTCCCGTTCCGGCTCGCTGTCCGGCAGTTCCATTTCCACCCTGTCCGTATCGCTCTCTTCGGAGAAGGCGAAGTCCTCCAGCGAGCGCACCTTCTCCGCCTGCCGCCTTTCCGCCTGCGCCTGCTCGTAGGCTTTCCGCTTGTCGCCGATGATCCCGTCGTTCTCCGGCAGGGGGATGTCGGCGTTGAACGCCCCCACGGTGTCCCGGTTCACGTCCCGCTCTTCCGAGGTGCGAATATCAGCCACATCGAGCCGAGGAACAGCAAGCCCATCAGCGGATATACCATCAGCTTTTTCCGTTGCTGCAACTGTTTCGGGGTGAGCGGCTTGGCAGTCTTCTTCTCCTTTTTCCCGCCGCCCTTGTCCTCTTTCTTTCCGTTCCCCGTCTCCGGGGCTGCGGCATCCGCCGCCTTTACGTGCTGCGTTGCCGTTGCTTTTTCTTGGTTCTGTTCTTCCATCATGTCAAAAATTTATGGTTGTCCTACATTCTGATTCTCCTTCCCGGAGGCTTCCTTCTGCCTGTCTCTCCGGTTTGTCGCTTGCCGGGCGGCTCCTTTTGTTCCCGCCCGACCGACACCGTGGGGCTTGCCCGGTTGTCCGCCCGCAGGTGCGCAGCCTTCCGTTCCCGGCTTGCCGCCTTTTCGGGGAACAGCCTCGCTTCCAGACCTGCCAGTTCTTTCGCCGCACGCTCCCGGATGGCACGGTTGTGGCGTCCGATGGCGGCTTCCGGGTAGTCACGGGAGAGGTCGCCGTTGTCCTCGCTCAGGTGGTAGTCCCACCTCAGCCGGGCGATGCCGGCAAAGTCCTCCGTCAGCCCGTACTTCTCCACCGTCTCCTTCGGTACTTCCCGCTGACCGTCCCAGCCGTGGCGGGCGAGCCCGTGGAGCAGCGCCCGTTCCGCCTTCACCGCTTCCAGATAGTCGCCGGGCAGTCTGCCGCCCGTCTTCCTCTCGTAAAGGGCGGCGGCTTGCCGCATCAGCTTTCCCCGCTCGTCCGCCTCCCGCAACTCGATCTGTTCCATGACGGTGTGGTTGTCGCCCCGCATCTCCTCGTTCCATTCCCGGCTCAGTTCTTCGAGCCTGCGGTAGCCTTCCGCCAGCCCGTGGCGGATGGCCACCGAGTCGTCCGGTTTCTCGCCTTTCAAGGCAAGCCTTTTCAGTGCGTCGAGGTCGCCCTCCCTCATGCAGCAGTTCAGCAGCCGGTGCGCCGCATCCCGTTCCGCCTGCGCTTCGGGGGATAACGGCTGCGGGGCGTTGCGCCTCGTGTACTCGTACTCCAGCACCTTGTATTGCGCCGACAGACGCAGCATCGGGCTTTCCGCCGCCTCCTTCACGCTCCGGGGGATTGCCGTCCCCTCACGCATCCCGTAACGGGTCTCTTTCAGGGCGTCCATGACCGCCCGCCATTCGGGATAGCCCGTCTGGTACACGTACCGGAAGAACCTGTGTTCCAGCAGCAGCTCCGCCTGTTTCCTTGTCACCTCCGGGCAGTCCCGGTAGTCCCTGACGGACTGGAGGATTGCGCCGGCATCCGCACGCCTCTTTTTCAGCAGGCTTCCGAAATACGCCGTTACCTGCCTCATGTTCCGCTCCTCCTGCCGCTCCCGGCGGCGGAGCAGCCACTCACTCAACCTCTCCACCAGTCCCATGCCGTCCGCTTTCAAAGGGGTTGACAATACTGTCATTGGGTAGTTGCAGGCGCCTGATATGCTCTATCCCCAGTTCCTTCCCGTCGTTCCTTCCGATGCGGTAGATGGCGGAGACGGTCATATAGACCGACAGTGCGCCGAACGCCACCAGCATCACGAGGATGATTGCCACACGCATGTCGGGCGAGATACGCCCGGCGAGGCGGCGGAGCTTCCCGTCCGCCCAATCCTGCGCCTTTACGATGAACTTGCCTATCATGTCCGTCAGCGTTTGAGGGTCTGCAAATCCTTGTTCTCCGTGACCTCGAAGCCCTCGATGATGAAGCCCTGCGGGTTGTTGTCGCTCCTGACCGCATCCAGCAGGCGGCAGCGGGTCACAAGGCTGCGCTCCGTAACCGAGCTTTCCCGCAGGATGATCTGCCGGGCGAATGTCCGCACGCTGTACGGGTACTTGTCGAAGTCGCACCGCAGGCTGTCTATCTCTATCATCTGGTTGATGTTCCCCGAGATTATCCGGTTGTAATACCCCTTTTCCGAGAGGTCCTTGTAGTAGTTGAAGGCGCTCTTGTCCGCCAGCAGCAGCGAGCGTTTGATGTTGCCCTCGATAGCCGACTTGTCGGGCGAGAGCGTGAAGAACAGCTCGTGGAAGCGGCGCACGTGCTCCCGTGCCTCCACCGGGCGGTTCTGCCGCACGTCCTGCGAGAGTGCCAGCATCAGGCTCTTGCCGTTGTCCAGCACGTAGATCTTCTGCCGCTGCGCCTCGGCGAAGCTGTACGACTTCCACAGGGCGAAGCCCGTCACCACGGCGCACAGGCTGGCGAATACCAGCGTGAAGAGCCGTATCTGCCTGAAGCTCGTTTCTATATTTTTCAAACTTTTAAATTCCATGTTTCCGGTTTTTTATTCGTTATGACTCATGTTCTTGGGACATCCGCCGCTACTTGATGATTTTTCCGGCGATGTTCCCCACGGCTGCGCCCGCACCCGCTGCGGCGACGTTGCCTACCTTCGTGGCGGTCTGGTTCATCGCACGGTTGGCGTGGCTCACCCCGCCCGCCATGATGATCCAGTTGGCGACGGTCGGTATGGTGAAGTACCCGAATATCCCGATGATTAAAAAGATGATGTACACCGTGTTCGAGCTGTCCGGGATGAAGGTCGGGTCGCTCATCGCCTCGATGTCACGGGTGAGCATCAGCACTTGGATGCGTGCCAGCACCGAGCTGAACAGGTCGCTCACGGGCAGCCACATGTAGATGGAGATGTACCTCGTTATCCACTGCGTGAGCGTGCTCTGGAACCCGTCATAGACCGAGAGGGCGAACGCTATCGGACCGAGGATGGAGAGGGCGATCAGGAAGAACGTCCGTATCGTGTCGATCACCAGCGCAGCCGACTGGAACAGCAGTTCGAGCAGTTCTTGGAACCACAGCCGGATGCTCCGCTTCATGTTGTACTCCGTCCGGTCGATGTACATCACCGCCATCGTCTTCAAGTCCTTGGGCGACCAGCCCAGCTCGTCGAGCTTCTTGTCGAAGTCCTCCTTGCTCGCCAGATACGCCTTCTCCGGGTCACGCCGGAACGCCTCCCTCTCCAGCGTCTCCTTCTGTTCCCGGTATCGGTTCATGTCGAGGTCTGTGATTCGAGCATCCCGTGGCAGCCCTTCACCACGGGCGAGAGCACCGTGTTGATCGTGCCGATGACGAAGGTGGGGAAGAAGAGGATGCACAGCCCGATGGCGAACGGGCGCAGCAGCGGGTACACGTCGATGGGCTCGGCACGGGCGAGCGCCTGCCACACCTTGGCGGCTACGTAGAACAGCGCACCCAGCCCGGCGATTCCCTTGGCTACACCCGTCAGCTTCTCGCAGAGCGGCATCATGTCCTGATACAATGCCTGCAATATCTCGTGCAGGTTCGTGAAGTCTATCGCTAACAACATAGTCCTGTATTTTTATTATATGTACGCATACATTATTATATATTTGCCCGCCTCACCAGTAACGGTCTTCCGCATCCCCGTAGAGAGCCACCACCCGGTCGGCGTCCTTTTTCTTCTTCGCCCGCAGGTAGCTCACCGAGATGTTCTTGTCCGTGTAATACTGCACGAGGTTGCGGTACTCCAGCAGCCGCTTGTAGCTCTGGTCGATGATCGCCAGCCGCTCGGCGTCCGAGAGCGACATCCCCGTCACGTTCACCACGTTCTTCAAATCTTGCAGGATGTCCGCGCTCTCGGAGAGCAGCTTGGCGTACCCGAACGAGATGGTTGACAGCTCGTCCGGCGTGTAGTTCGGGTCGCCGAGCATCTTCTGGTAGTTGCGCACGTAGATTTCCGAGATGTCCGCCACCATCTCGATGGACTTCTTCACCTTCACGCCGCCTTTCACCACGTCATGCACCGCCTTGAGCGCATCGTAATACTTCCGTCCCTGCTCGAATATCTTCGCCGTCTCCTTGAACCCGTCCAGCGTGTGCTGTGCGGTGGCGGAGGTCTCCACGATCTCCTTGGTCGTGTTGATGATGCCCTGCGCCAGATTGCCGGGATCGTGTACGACCCACTGGGCGTTGGCCGCACCTGCCGTCAGGCACGCCACGCCCACGATGATTGCCTTTATCGTTCTCATGTCCTTACTGTTTTAGGGTTCCGTCACTCTTTCTCCTGTACTCTCCGCCCGGCGACAGCCGGATGCGGTCTTTCTCCCGGTCATAGTCCATCATCACGGCGAAGCCCGTCTCGATGAACAGCACCCCTTCCGTTTCCCGGACGAGGTAGGTCTCCGCTTCACTGCCGCCCGTGTGGTTCCTGTGCATGACCGTCACACGGTACCTGCCGTCCTCTTCCCAGAGGGTGAAGGGCGGCTTTCCGCCCGTGCTGACCCATTCGCCGCACATCTTTTCCAACCGTTCCGCATTTGTCTCCTTGCAGGAAATGACAAACGCCAGCGCCGCCGTCACCGCCGACAGCAGCAGGATTAAATTCAATCGTCTCATCTTGATTCCGTTTTTTTAAGTTTTACAAAATTTTATTCTCTCCATGCCGTTTAGCCGTTTGTACATCCAGCCGTTTAGCCAGCCAGCCGTTTAACCGTTTGACC
Organism: Parabacteroides sp. AF48-14; assembly: GCF_003477465.1. NCBI lineage: Bacteria > Pseudomonadati > Bacteroidota > Bacteroidia > Bacteroidales > Tannerellaceae > Parabacteroides > Parabacteroides sp. AF48-14. Next base: position 635 of record NZ_QUDI01000068.1, on the reverse strand, counting down.
GTTTAGCCGTTTGGTCAATCATCCGACCCTTCAGCCGTTCGTCCGGTCAATCAACAACCCGTCCGGCAACCTGTCCGCCACTTCAGCGCATCGGCACATTATTTATACTTCGTCTCTGCCAGCCGCTTGATGGCAAGTTCCAAGTCGCCGCCCAGCTCTTCCGCCAGTGCGAACACCTCCGTCTTCTCGCTCTCCTCGGTGGTATAGGTCAGGTACTCGGCAGCCGACACCTCCGTGGCGTACACCGCCGACTGCACCCCGTTCAGACCGATCCACACCTCCTTGTACTTCCGTCCGGGATGGTTGGAGAGGTTGATGGAGAGTATCTGCGACTTCTCCTTGTCCGTCAGACCGAGCATCGACTGGATGCCGTCGAACTTGTTCATGTACTTCTTCTGGTCCAAAAGGATCTTGCAGTCCGAGTTGGTGATGATAGCCTCCTTCACGATGGGGGACGAGATAATATCATCGACTTCCTGCGTGACGACAATCGCCTCGCCGAAATATTTCCTGACAGTCTTGTGTAGCTAAGCACCCAGCGCCTTATCATATTCCTATGACAGGTTTCCAAATGCTCGCCCCCGAACCGGACTTACACCTCTCAGCGTATCCGGCTCTCCACTAATTTCAGTCTA